>NZ_JAPFCE010000180.1:0-465 GCF_026240895.1 Pseudomonas sp. DCB_AW | reverse complement strand
TGGACTACGGGGGTATCTAATCCTGTTTGCTCCCCACGCTTTCGCACCTGAGCGTCAGTGTTGTGCCAGGGGGCCGCCTTCGCCACTGGTATTCCTCCAAATCTCTACGCATTTCACCGCTACACTTGGAATTCTACCCCCCTCTCACACACTCTAGTTTCCCAGTTTCAAATGCAATTCCCAGGTTGAGCCCGGGGCTTTCACATCTGACTTAAGAAACCGCCTACGTGCGCTTTACGCCCAGTAATTCCGATTAACGCTTGCACCCTCTGTATTACCGCGGCTGCTGGCACAGAGTTAGCCGGTGCTTCTTCTGCGAGTAACGTCAAAGATGAGTACTATTAACACTCACCCCTTCCTCCTCGCTGAAAGTGCTTTACAACCCGAAGGCCTTCTTCACACACGCGGCATGGCTGGATCAGGCTTGCGCCCATTGTCCAATATTCCCCACTGCTGCCCCCGTAG
>NZ_JAPFCE010000179.1:0-465 GCF_026240895.1 Pseudomonas sp. DCB_AW | reverse complement strand
GAGAGTTTGGTACCGCCGCCACCATGGAGTTTGGGCTGAGCTGGCTTTTTCTTGTGGCTATTTTAAAAGGTGTCCAGTGTGAAGTGCAGCTGGTGGAAAGCGGCGGAGGCCTGATCCAGCCTGGCGGCAGCCTGAGACTGAGCTGTGCCGCCAGCGGCTTCACCGTGTCCTCGAACTACATGAGCTGGGTCCGCCAGGCCCCTGGCAAGGGACTGGAATGGGTGTGCGTGATCTACAGCGGCGGCAGCACCTACTACGCCGACAGCGTGAAGGGCCGGTTCACCTGCAGCCGGGACAACAGCAAGAACACCCTGTACCTGCAGATGAACAGCCTGCGGGCCGAGGATACCGCAGTTTACTACTGTGCGAGAGACACAGTGGTAGTACTCCACTGTCTGGGTGTACAAAAACCTCCCTGCACGCCTCTCTAACCTCACAATTCTGTGCCAATGAGACCAAACTCTC
>NZ_JAPFCE010000069.1:0-26895 GCF_026240895.1 Pseudomonas sp. DCB_AW | reverse complement strand
CAAGGCTGCTCCTACAGGCACAGTGGTTGCCCGATGTAGGAGCAGCCTTGTGCTGCGAAGAGGCCGGCACAGGCCATATAAACAAGGAGCTGCACATGAAACTGCTGGTGGTCGAGGACGAAGCGCTGCTTCGCCATCACCTCTACACCCGCCTGGGCGAAAGCGGCCACGTGGTCCAGGCTGTCGCCGATGCCGAAGAGGCCCTTTACCAGGCCGAGCAGTACCACTTCGACCTGGCCGTGATCGACCTTGGGCTACCGGGCATGAGCGGCCTGGAACTGATCGGCCGCCTGCGCAGCCAGAACAAGACCTTCCCCATTCTCATCCTCACCGCCCGTGGCAACTGGCAGGACAAGGTCGAAGGCCTGGCCGCCGGTGCCGACGATTACCTGGTCAAACCCTTCCAGTTCGAAGAACTCGAAGCGCGCCTCAACGCGCTGCTGCGCCGCTCCAGCGGGTTCACCCAGTCGACCATCGCCGCAGGCCCGCTGCTGCTCGACCTCAACCGCAAGCAAGCGACCCTGGACGATCAGCCCCTGGCCCTGACCGCCTACGAATACCGCATCCTCGAATACCTCATGCGCCACCACCAGCAGGTGGTGGCCAAGGACCGCTTGATGGAGCAACTCTACCCAGGCGATGAAGAACGTGACCCCAATGTGATCGAGGTGCTGGTAGGCCGCCTGCGCCGCAAGCTGGAAGGTGATAACGGCTTCAAGCCGATCGACACGGTGCGTGGCCTGGGGTACCTGTTTACCGAGCGCTGCCGATGATCCGTTCCCTGCGGGTGCGCCTGATGTTGGCGGCCGCAGTGCTGGCGCTGCTGTTCATGCTGGCGCTGCTGCCTGCCTTGCAGAAGGCGTTCAGCCTTGCCCTGCAGGAATCCATCGAGCAACGCCTGGCCTCGGACGTGACCACGCTGATCTCCGCCGCCCGCATCGAGCGCGGCCAGTTGCAGATGCCGACGCTGCTGCCGGACGAACGCTACAACCTGCCCTACACCGGCCTGCTCGGCTATATCTTTGACCGCGACGGCAACCTGGTGTGGCAGTCGCGGGCCACCGCAGACCAGAACATCAACTACCGCCCCCGCTATGACGGCCGTGGCAACGAATTCGCCCGCATCCATCAAGGCGATGGCGAAGAGTTCTTCGTCTATGACGTCGAGATCAAGCTGCTTGGCGGCCAGAGCGCGGCCTACAGCATCGTTGCGCTGCAACCGGTGCGCGAGTACCAGCACACCCTCGATGGCCTGCGCGAAAAGCTCTACCTGGGGTTTGGCGCAGCCTTGCTGGCGCTGCTGGTGCTGTTGTGGGCCGGCCTGACCTGGGGCCTGCGTTCGCTGCGGCGGCTGAGCCGCGAGCTGGACGAGGTCGAGGCCGGCGCGCGTGACGGGTTGAGCCGCGAGCACCCCCGGGAGCTGCTGCGCCTGACCGGTTCGTTGAACCGTCTGCTGCACAGCGAGCGCGAGCAGCGCCAGCGCTACCGCGACTCGCTGGATGACTTGGCGCACAGCCTGAAGACACCGCTCGCGGTGTTGCAAGGGGTGGGTGAGAGCCTGCGCCAGCGCAGCGGTGAGCGCGAGCAGGCGCGGGTGCTGCAAAGCCAGATCGAGCGCATGAGCCAGCAGATCGACTACCAACTGCAGCGCGCCAGCCTGCGCAAGAGCGGCCTGGTGCGTCACAGCGTGCAACTCAAGCCCTTGCTCGACAGCTTGTGCAGCACCTTGGCCAAGGTCTACCGCGACAAGCAGGTCAACGTCGCGCTGGACATACCCGACGCCGCGCAGCTGCCGATGGAGCAGGGCGCGCTGCTGGAACTGCTCGGCAACCTGCTGGAAAACGCCTACCGGTTGAGCCTGGGGCACGTACGGGTGAGCCTGGAAGAGGCGCCAGGCCAACTGACGCTGTGCATCGAAGACGATGGGCCAGGGGTGCCGGCCGATCAGCGCGAGCGCATTCTGGAGCGCGGCGAGCGGCTGGACAGCCAGCACCCGGGGCAGGGCATCGGGCTGGCGGTGGTCAAAGACATCGTCGACAGCTATGACGCCGGCTTGAGCCTGGGTGATTCGCCGCTGGGTGGCGCGGCGTTCCGGATCACCTTCACGCTGGATTGATCGGCAGTACCCGCCCTTTCACAGGCATGCACATCCTTGAAAGCAGTGCCCCCTGTGGGAGCGGGTTCACCCGCGAAAGGGCCATACCGCCATACACCATGGGCGGATTCCCGCCATCACCCCTGGTACAAATTCCGCCACCGGGCGGAAATCCGCCAGCCTTCCTCAGCTTTTTCGCCCTGTCGTTGGGCACTTACCCCTAGCAATCTCGGCCTTTGCACCCTTCATGGGCATTTTGGCATTGCCCTTGCTATTGATCCTGGCAGAGGCCTGCCCAGGCAGCTCGAACACAACGACAAATCCCTCCATGTGCAGGAGGGTTAGCGATTCAGGTGCCCCATCACCCTGGGAAGGGTGAACCGGCACACTTGAGGAAATTAGCCATGACGACACGTCAGCCGCTGTACAAATCCCTGTATGTCCAGGTGTTGGTCGCCATCACCATCGGCATCCTGCTCGGCCACTTCTACCCCGAAACCGGCGTTGCCCTCAAACCCCTGGGTGACGGGTTCGTCAAACTGATCAAAATGGTCATCGCCCCGATCATCTTCTGCACCGTGGTCAGCGGCATCGCTGGCATGCAGAGCATGAAGTCGGTAGGCAAGACCGGCGGCTACGCGCTCCTGTACTTTGAAATCGTCTCCACCATCGCCCTGATCATCGGCCTCGTCGTCGTCAACGTGGTCAAGCCAGGCGCTGGCATGCACATCGACGTCACCACCCTGAACGCCAGCAGCGTGGCCGCTTATGCCGCCGCCGGCGCACAGCAGACCACCGTTGGCTTCCTGCTCAACATCATCCCCAACACTGTGGTCGGTGCCTTCGCCAACGGCGATATCCTGCAAGTGCTGATGTTCTCGGTGATCTTCGGCTTCGCCCTGCACCGCCTGGGCAGCTACGGCAAGCCGGTGCTCGACCTGATCGACCGCTTCGCCCATGTCATGTTCAACATCATCAACATGATCATGAAGCTGGCCCCGGTCGGTGCCTTCGGTGCCATGGCCTTCACCATCGGCCAGTACGGCGTGGGTTCGCTGGTGCAGCTGGGCTACCTGATGGCCTGCTTCTACGTGACCTGCCTGCTGTTCGTCCTGGTGGTCCTCGGCGGTATCTGCCGCGCTCACGGCTTCAGCGTCCTCAAGCTGATCCGCTACATCCGCGAAGAGCTGATGATCGTGCTGGGCACGTCTTCTTCTGAGTCCGCGCTGCCACGTATGCTGGCGAAGATGGAGCGCCTGGGTGCGAAGAAATCGGTGGTTGGCCTGGTCATCCCGACGGGCTACTCGTTCAACCTGGACGGCACCTCGATCTACCTGACCATGGCCGCCGTGTTCATCGCCCAGGCGACTGACACCACCATGGACATCACCCACCAGATCACCCTGCTGCTGGTACTGTTGGTGGCGTCCAAAGGCGCTGCTGGCGTGACCGGTTCGGGCTTCATCGTGCTGGCAGCCACCCTGTCGGCGGTTGGCCACCTGCCGGTTGCCGGCCTGGCGCTGATCCTGGGCATCGACCGCTTCATGTCCGAAGCCCGTGCCTTGACCAACTTGGTCGGTAACGCCGTTGCCACCGTGGTCGTGGCCAAGTGGGTCAACGAAATGGACAACGACAAGCTGGCTTCGGAGCTGGCATCTGGCGGCGCACCGCTGGAAGACACCCGTCCAACCGACGACCTGGGCGTGGCTGAAGGCCCGGCGCGCTGATCGCGGTTAGGCAATGAAAAAGGCGACCTTCGGGTCGCCTTTTTTGTGCACGCTCGGATCAATGATCCAGCACGACTTCCAGCACGCGGATCAGCGCCGGCTGCGGATAATGCCAGCGCACCTGCACATCCCAGAACTTGACCCCATACACCCGCTCCGGTGGTGGCACCTGATACGCTGGCCGCGGGTCTTGCCCGAGGCACTGCTCGATCAGCTCCACCAGTGGCTCGCCCAGGCGCAGCGCATGCGCGTGGGCCTGGGGCAGGGCATCGTCGTGCCATTGCACGGCAATGGCGGCGGGCGCTTCGCTGGCCATCTGGTTACTGGCACCGGCAATGCTGTCGGCATAGGGTACGTAAGGCTTGATATCCAGCACCGGGGTGCCATCGAGCAGGTCGATCCCGGACAGCAGCAGGCGCCCAGGCTCCACGCCTTCCAGGCGTACCACCGACTGGCCAATACCATTGGGCCTGTGGGTGGCACGGGTGGCGAACACGCCCATGCTCTTGTTGCCGCCCAGGCGCGGTGGGCGCACTTTCAGGCGTGGCTTGTCTTCCAGGGCCTGGTGGAACAGAAACAACAGCCAGACATGGCTGACCTGCTCCAGGCCCGCCACGGCATCACCCTGGTCGAACGGCGGCAGCAGCTCCAGCACGCCACGCGCCGCGGGTGCCAGGTGGGGCTGGCGCGGGATGGCGAACTTTTCCTTGAAACAGGAGCGGACGATGCCGACCGGTGAAACCGTATGCTGCATGGCCACTTAGCCGCGCACGCGCAAGGTCAGGCCCTTAAGGAAGTTGCGCAGCAGCTGGTCGCCGCAGGGCCGGTAGTTGTCATGGCCGACCTTGCGGAACAGCGCGCTGAGTTCGGGTTTAGAGACCGGGAAGTTGACCGACTTGAGTATCGCGTGCAGGTCTTCTTCCTTGAGCTCGAACGCCACCCGCAGCTTTTTCAGAATGGTGTTGTTGGTCACCGGCAGCTCGACCGGCTGTTGCGGGCGGCTGTCGTCCTTGCCGCGGCGATGAATCACCAGGCCATCCAGAAAGTGCGCCATGACCGGGTCGGGGCAGCGCACGAAGCCGGGCTCTTCCTCTTTCTTGAGGTAGCTGGCCAGGGTCTCGGCGCTGACCTCCAAGCCCGACAGCTTGATGATGCCGACCATTTTGGCATCGTTGATCTTGAGCATGTAGCGCAGGCTGCGCAGTACATCGTTGTGGTTCATTTGACTGAAATCCTGTTCTGAGCCGTGCCATCCGGCGCGGCGGTATTGCTTAGAAACGTTCGCTGGTAGCCATGTAGCGCCACTGTCCCAGTGGCAGCTTGCCCATGGACACACCGCCCAGGCGAATGCGGCGCATGCTGATTATCTGCAGGCGCAGGCTGGCGCACAGTTCGGAAATCTGCCCCGGCTGCGGGTTTTTCAAGGCCAGGCGCAGGTGGGTTTCGTTCTGCCAGCTGGCTTTGGCCTTGGGTAACTCCCGGTCATTGCGCATCACACCACGGGCCAGGCGCTCCAGCGCCTGCGGGGTGGCTTCGCCGCTGACTTCGATGATGTATTCCTGCTCCAGGCGGCGCAGGTCGGCGTCGATCTTGCGCGCTACGCGCCAATCCTGGGTGAAAATCTGCAGGCCGCTGGCGCCACGCTCGAGGGGGGCAATGCAGGACAGCTTGGTGAAGTGCCCATGCAGCGGCCGAACACCTTCACGGTGCGCCTCGCTGAGGGTGTCCATGGTCATGCTGATACGGGCCGACTCGGTGTCCAGGCCGGCAGGCTGGTTGAGCAGGAGGGTCACGGGTTCGAGGTTTTCGGCGCGCGCACCGGGCAGCAGCTCGACCTGTTGGCCGTCGACCTTGAACTGCGGCTGCTCGACCACCACGCCATCGACTGTGACCCAGCCGCCTTCGATGTACAGCTCGGCTTCGCGGCGGGAACAGCCGAATTGCTCGATAAGGCGTTTGGACAGGCGGACGGGCTCAGACATGACGGCGATTCGCAAAGGCAGGGAAAGGCCGCCATTGTACCTGCCTGGGCGGTCGAGGGGCTGGGAATCTGTGTCATTTACGCCGTTTTGGCGAGACAACACGGCAGAAGCGTCAGGCCCCTGCGCGGATCAGCCGCAGGTGCAGCAAAGGGTAGGGCTGCCCCAGCCCATCGGTCTGCGAACGGCCAACTACCTCAAAACCTTCGTGCAGGTAGAACCCCAGCGCCTGCGGGTTCTGCTCGTTGACATCCAGGCGCTCGGCATTCAGTTCATCGATGGCGTAATGCAGCAGCCGTTTACCAATGCCCTTGCCACGGCATGAAGGCGCGACGAACAGCATGTCCACCCGCCCATTGGCCACGCCGGCAAAGCCCTGGATGCGTTGCTGTGAGTCCTTGCAGCAAATCAGCATCACCGCATCGAGGTAGCGGTGCAGCACATGTTCGCGCAGCAGCAGGATATAGGCATCAGGCAGGAAATCGTGGGTCGCGCGCACCGAGTCTTCCCAAACCTGGGTCAGCTCGGGGTAGTCGCGCAGATGGGGGGTGTGCAGCGTCGAAACCTGGCGCATCCGTGTAATCCTCCTGGGGACTGAGGAAAACGATAGATGCAAATGCAAAGGTCGGCGTCAGATCAGCCTAACCATTGCACTGTAGGCGCAGCCTTGTGCTGCGAAGAGGCCAGTGGCAACACCGTAAATCTTCGCTGCTAGCACCGGCCTCTTCGCAGCACAAGGCTGCTCCTACCGGGAGTGCGCATGACCGGAGGGTGTGGGCGGACGTGGCAACACAAGGGGCGCAATGCGCCCCCGGTATTTCAGCGCTTTGCGTTGATCAGACAGGCTCTGCCCACATGTCGTACTCGTCGGCATCCACCACCCGGCAACGCACTTTGTCGCCGGGTTTGAAGCCATGGTCGCCATCGATGAACACGCTGCCGTCGATCTCTGGCGCATCGAAGAAGCTGCGGCCTACCGAACCTTGCTCCTCGACTTCGTCGATCAGCACTTCGATCTCTTTGCCGATGCGCAGTTGCAGGCGGGCGCTGCTGATGGCTTGCTGATGCGCCATGAAGCGGTCCCAGCGGTCCTGCTTGACGTCATCTGGCACTTCGTCCAGGCCCAGGTCGTTGGCCGGGGCGCCTTCGACAGGTGAATACTGGAAGCAGCCGACGCGGTCGAGCTGGGCTTCGGTCAGCCAGTCGAGCAGGTACTGGAAGTCTTCTTCGGTTTCGCCAGGGAAGCCGACGATGAAGGTCGAACGGATCACCAGCTCAGGGCACTGCTCGCGCCAGTTCTTGATGCGCGCCAGGGTACGGTCTTCGAAGGCCGGGCGCTTCATCGACTTGAGCACTTTCGGGCTGGCGTGCTGGAACGGGATATCCAAGTACGGCAGGATCTTGCCAGCGGCCATCAGTGGGATCACGTCGTCGACGTTCGGGTACGGGTACACATAATGCAGGCGGACCCAGGCGCCCAGGCTGCTCAGCGCTTCGCACAGCTCGAGCATGCGAGTCTTGACCGGGCGGCCGTTCCAGAAGTCGGTCTTGTACTTGACGTCGACGCCATAGGCGCTGGTGTCCTGGGAAATCACCAGGATCTCCTTGACGCCCGCCTTGACCAGGCGCTCGGCCTCGCTCAACACTTCACCCACCGGGCGGCTGACCAGTTTGCCGCGCATCGACGGGATGATGCAGAAGCTGCAGCTGTGGTTGCAGCCTTCGGAAATCTTCAGGTAGGCGTAGTGACGCGGGGTCAGCTTGACGCCTTGAGGCGGCACCAGGTCGATCAGCGGGTTGTGGTCCTGGCGTGGCGGCACCACTTCGTGCACGGCGTTGACCACTTGCTCGTACTGCTGCGGGCCGGTGACCGACAACACACTCGGGTGCACATCACGGATGCTGCCTTCCTCGACACCCATGCAACCGGTGACGATGACCTTGCCGTTTTCCTTGATCGCTTCGCCGATCACTTCCAGCGACTCGGCCTTGGCGCTGTCGATGAAGCCGCAGGTGTTGACCACCACCACGTCGGCGTCCTCGTAGGTGGGCACGACTTCATAACCTTCCATGCGCAGCTGGGTCAGAATGCGCTCGGAATCGACCAGGGCTTTTGGGCAACCCAGGCTTACGAAACCTACCTTAGGGGTGGCGGGAGTGGTGGACATGACTAACCTCGGTATTGAATACAGGTCGCCCGACCGGAAACGGGGGCGATCTTGACGGGCGCTTTTTGGCGCCTCTGATCAAAAAGTGCGCAATTCTAGCGAGCGCAAGGTCGCTTGACTAGCAGAAATACGACGAACGCTGCGCTATGCTTCGCGCCGTTGCGTCCGGGTATCTGCCATGCCCTGGCGTGGGGGTGAATTCTATCGGCCGAGAGGGCCGTCTGCGGGAGTGGTCGATGGTTCAGGCAAGCAGTCATGCCGAAGGCGGGCACGAGGGGAAGCAGGGTGCGACGCGGTCGCTGGGCCTGCTCGTGGCGGCGGTCGGGGTGGTCTATGGCGATATCGGCACCAGCCCGCTGTATACGCTCAAAGAAGTCTTTACCGGTGGCTATGGCGTGCCGGTCAACCATGACGGTGTGCTGGGGATCCTGTCGTTGATCCTCTGGTCGCTGCTGTGGGTGGTGTCGTTCAAATACGTGATGTTCATCCTGCGTGCCGACAACCAGGGCGAGGGCGGCACCATGGCGCTTACCGCGCTGGCGCGGCGGGCCACGGCGGCCCATCCGCGGCTGCGTACGCTGATGGTCATCTGCGGGCTGATCGGCGCTTCGCTGTTCTATGGCGACAGCATGATCACCCCGGCGGTGTCGGTCCTGTCGGCGGTCGAGGGCATGGGCCTGGCTTTCGACGGCATCGATCACTGGGTGGTGCCCATTTCGCTGGTGGTGCTGGTAGCGCTGTTCCTGGTGCAAAAGCATGGCACCGACAAGATCGGCAAGCTGTTTGGCCCGATCATGGTGGCCTGGTTCGTGGTGCTGGGGGCCTTGGGGGTGCATGGCATCTCGCAAAGCCCTGAAGTGCTCAGGGCATTCAACCCCGGTTGGGCGGTTAACTTCTTCATTGTTCACCCCGGCATGGGCGTGGCCATTCTTGGTGCCGTGGTGCTGGCGCTGACCGGTGCCGAGGCGCTGTACGCCGACATGGGCCACTTCGGCCGCAAGCCGATTGCCCGCGCCTGGTTCGCCCTGGTGCTGCCGGCGCTGGTGCTCAACTACTTTGGCCAGGGTGCAATACTGCTGCAGAACCCGGAGGCGGCGCGCAACCCCTTCTACCTGCTGGCACCGTCCTGGGCGTTGCTGCCGCTGGTGGGGTTGGCAACCATGGCCACGGTGATCGCCTCGCAAGCCGTGATTTCCGGGGCCTTCTCCCTGACGCGCCAAGCCATCCAGCTGGGCTACATACCGCGCATGCAGATCCAGCACACGTCCAGCGATGAACAGGGGCAGATCTACATCGGTGCGGTGAACTGGACGTTGATGGTCGGTGTGGTGTTGCTGGTCATCGGTTTTGAATCGTCCGGCGCCCTGGCCGCGGCCTATGGTGTGGCGGTCACCGGCACCATGCTGATGACCACCATCCTGGTGTCGTCGGTGATGCTGCTGTTGTGGAAATGGCCGCCGGTGCTGGCAGTGCCGATTCTGCTGGGCTTTTTGTTCGTGGACGGGCTGTTCTTCGCCGCCAACGTGCCGAAGATCGTGCAGGGCGGGGCCTTCCCGGTGTTGGCGGGCGGCGTGTTGTTTTTGTTGATGAGCACCTGGAAGCGCGGCAAGCAGATTCTTGTCGAGCGCATCGATGAAGGCGCGCTGCCGCTGCCGGTGTTCATCAGCAGCATCCGCATCCAGCCGCCGCACCGGGTTGAAGGGACGGCGGTGTTCCTGACGGCGCGCCCCGACGCCGTGCCCCATGCGCTGCTGCACAACATGTTGCACAACCAGGTGCTGCACAGCCAGGTGGTGCTGCTGACGGTGGTCAGCGAGGACCAGCCACGGGTACCGGAGCAGGAGCGTTTCGAGGTGGAGGCCTATGGCGACGGGTTCTTCCGCGTGCTGTTGCACTTTGGCTTCATGGACGAGCCGGACGTGCCGGCGGCGTTGAAGCTGTGCCACCTGGAGGACCTGGATTTCAGCCCGATGCGCACGACGTACTTCCTCAGCCGCGAAACCGTCATTGCGTCGCGGCTGGAGGGCATGTCGCGCTGGCGCGGGAACCTGTTTGCGTTTCTGCTGAAGAACGCCAACGGCAATCTGCGCTTCTTCAATCTACCGTTGAACCGGGTGATCGAGCTGGGGACCCAGGTCGAGATCTGAGCCAGGTCGGGCTGGGGGAATTGCGCAGCCCGTTCTGCCCTCATCGCCGGCAAGCCGGCTCCCACAGGTTCAACAGCGCCCTCAAGCGCTGCACACTTCCTGTGGGAGCAACTGTCTTGTGGTGCTTGTTCCGGCCTCTTCGCGGGCAAGCCCGCTCCCACAGGTGCGGCGCTAGACTTGGAGGCTACAGTTCAGGTGGGAGCCGGCTTGCCGGCGATTGGGCCGCATGGCGGCCCCTTTCTATCAGTTCTGCTCCGCCACGCTCGACTTGCCCTGGCGCGTCTCGATCTCGCCGATCAGGCGCTTGGCCAGCGCGGGGTAGTTCTCATCGAAGTGGTGCCCCCCCGGTAGCTTCAGCCGCTCACCGACGGCCGTCTTGTCGGTGCAGCCGCTTTCGTCGGTCTCTTCCACGCCGTAGACGCACACCACTTTGGACGCTGGCAGCCTGGCCATTTCCGGCCCGGTTGGCGCCTCCTGGCCTTCTTTGCCCAGCCAGCCCTCGACCTCGATCTCGAAGCTGCCGCTGCGGGCGAAGGCCAGCAGCATCACCGCGTCGATGCGTTGCTGGTCTTCGGCCGGCAGGCGGTTGTAGATGGCGGGCAGCACGTCGGCGCCAAACGAATAGCCGGTCAATACAAAGCGCTTGGTACCCCATTTCTGACGATAGTGCTGCATCAGTTCCGACAGGTCAGCGGCGCTCTGTTCCGGGGTCTTGTGTTGCCAGTAATAGCGCAGGGTGTCGATACCGACCACCGGGTAGCCCAGCTTGGCCATTTCCCCGGCGACGTCCCGGTCCAGGTCGCGCCAGCCACCATCCCCGGACAGGAACAGGGTGACGGTGTCGGTGGTTTGCCCAGCCGGCACCTCAACCACCGGGATGGCCAGGGCGTTCCCGTCATGCCCGACCAAGGCTTGGGTCAGCTGCGATTTGAGTACCTGGGGCAAGTGGATGTCGTAATCGCTGATGCTGGTTTCAGCGTTGGCCTGGTCGCGCACGAAGGCGGCGCTGGCGTCATCCGGGTTGTCGTTCCAGGCGACGTTCCAGTGGCCGTGGGCCGCCGACTTGGGCAGCGTGGCCTGGCAGCCGGGTTGCTCCAGGGTGAAGTCGACGGAAATGGCCCGCGCCTTGTCGTCAGTCTGTGCGGCCAGCCAGCGCCAGGCTTGTGCCGCACCCGGGCCGATGCCGGCTACCAGGGTCGGTTTCTCGGCGAGCTGGGTCACTGCCAGGTCCAGCGCTTGCTGCTGCTTGCTGCAGTCGCTAGGCGGCAGGATCACCTGCACCAGCTGGGCTTCCCCGGCCTGGCTCAGGTCCAGCAACTGCTTGTCGGTCAGGGCCTGGTCCTGGGGGACGCCGATGGCGACCCGGGCTTTGGCGTGCACGCCAGGGGTGACACGGGTGATGTGGGTGTCATTCAGGGTCAATTGCTCAAGGCGCGCCTCGGGGGCCGGGCGCGTCCATAGCCAGAAGGCCGCGGCCCCGCCAAGGGCGGCCAGCAGCAGCGCAATCACCAGGTACAGCCAATAGCGTCGGATCATCAGCGTTTCACCAATCCAGTCAGGCCGCCAGCAATCAGGGCGGCAGTGTCGGCCAGTGCCACCAGCGGGTCGAGCCCTGCTGGCACAGCCATGTAACGGGGTTCCCAGTCCGGTTGGAACTTGTCCTTGAAGCGTCGAAGCCCCTGGAAGTTGTAGAGCTGTTCGCCGCGGCGGAACACCATTGAGCCCAGGCGTTGGGTCAACGGCGCGCCACGCCTCGGCTGCAACCCGGAAAGCGGGACCATGCCCAGGCTGAAACGGCCGTAGTCATGGCTTTTGTAGTGCAGGATCAGGCCGATCATCATGAATTCCATGGTCAGCTTCGGCGCTTCTGGGTGGGCCCGCATCAGGTCGAGGCTGGCCAGCTCGTTGCTGTGGGTTTCCAGCAGGTTGGCAAACGCCACGGGCCGGCCCTGGAAGCGAATCAGGGCAATCCGGAAATGCTGCAGGTACTCGGGGCTGAAGCGCCCGAGCGAGAAGCCTTTCTCGCGCACGTTCTTGCCGCTGAGCCAGGCATCGGAGATTTCCTTGAGCTCTGCCAGTGGGGCGTGACCGGGCTCATGGATCTCCAGGCTAAGGCCGTCACGGCCGCCACGGTTCCAGGTGTAGCGCAGGTCTTTCATCTCCTTGCCCTTGGCGTCGAGGTCGAAACGGCGCAGGTCGACCCGGGCTTCCTCGCCCAGCTTGAGGGCGGTCAGGCCAATGTCCATATAGAAGGGCAGGTTCTCTGCGCGTACCTGATAGAACACCGGCCGGGCGTGGTGCAGGTCGCACAGGTCACGGAACTGCCAGATCATCTCGGCGCGCTCCTGTGCGGGGCCGATCGGGTCATACAGGGCCACCAGGCTGCGACCGCGACGGGCATACATCAGGAAGGCGTTGTCGCGTGGGTGGAACAGCAAGGCCTTGTCCCCCGTCAGCGCCAGGCCGCCATCGGGCTGGTCGGACGCCAGCAGAATGCGGTTGGCGCGTTGCAGCTCTTCGTCATCGGGCAGGTGGATGACCGGCGGTGCGGTGCGCAGCAGCCAGGTCAGGGCCACGGCCACCAGCAGCACGGCGCTGCCCATGGCTGCCCGCAGGCCGCGCGGGGCATCGGCATCCAAGGTGAACTGCCACCACAGCTGGTGGCTGTAGGGCACATCCTGGTAGGCAAACAGCAGCAGCCACACCGAAGCACCCACCACGCAGGCGCTGGCCACCAGGAATACCGGCGAGAAGGGTAGCTCCAGCAAGCGGCTGGGGCGGTAGAAGGAGCGGCGGAACAGGGCAAGCAGGGCGGCCGTGAACGTGAGCAGGCACGCTTCTTCCCAGTCAAAGCCTTTGAGCAGCGACAGCAAGGCACCGACCAGCAGCAATGTGGTGGTCAGCAGCCAGGCCGCCGACAGGCGCCGGCGCAGCCCTTGGGCCAACAGCAGGCAGAGCACGCCGATCAGGCTGGCGCCGAAGTGCGAGGCATCGATCAGGCGATGGGGCACCAGAAACCCCATGTGCTCCAGGCGCGTGTCGATCTCCGGCGTGGCACCGGAGAACAGCAGCACGACGCCGGACAGGAACACCAGGATCGACAGCACCGGCGCGGCCAGCCCTGAAGCTACCTTGATCGCCTGTTGCGCGAACAGCAGGCGCCGTGCCTCGTTGGCCAACAACAGCACGCAGGCCAGCAGCAGCGGTAATACCACGTAGATCAGGCGATACAGCAACAAGGCTGCTGCCAGTGGCGCGGCGCCCAACTGGTCGGCAAAGGCTGCCAGCAAGATCGCCTCGAACACCCCGACACCGCCGGGTACATGGCTGAGCACGCCAGCGGCCAAGGCCAGCAGGTACACCAGGATGAACGCGCCAAAGGGCGGTGCTTCGGGCAGCAGCAGGTACAGCACGGTGGCTGCGGCGGCCACGTCCAAGGCAGTGATCAGCAATTGCAGTGCAGCCAGGCGGGCACCCGGCAGGCGCAGCGTGCGGCGGCCCAGTTGCACCAACAGGTTATCGGCCACGGGTTGTTCGGCCAGGCGCCTGCGATAGAGCCCGATCACCAACACTGCAAACAGCACCAGTACAGCAGCGGCGATACCCGCCAACAGGCCCGGCGAAAGGCCCAGCGCCGTGGAGGCGGCGGGCAGATCGCTCAAGGTCGCCAAGGCAGCCAGGGGCGGCAACGCACACCCCAGCGACAGGCTGGCAAAAACGGTCATCCGCGCGACTTCGGCAGCCCCAAGGCCCTGGCGTGCATACAGGCGGTAGCGTACCGAACCACCCGACAGCATCGACAGGCCGATGGCGTTACCGATGGCGAAGGCGCTGAAGCCGCCCAGGACCAGGCTGCTCGCGGGCAGTTTCACGCCGGCATAGCGGCTGGCCGACCATTCGTACCCCAGCAGGATCACGAACCCGACGACCGTGGCCAGCAACGCACCGAGCAACGACTGCGTCGGCACGCTGAGCATGGCATCGTGCAGTGCATAGATGTCCAGCTCGCTCAGCAGGTGGCGGCAGGCAACCAGCGCCATGGCGAACAGCACCAGCGTCACCGCCAGGCCGATGGGCTGACGATAGCGGCTCAAGCGCTCGATCATGGGCAGGCGTTGCGCAGCAGTCGGTAGCGCCGATGCGAGGGGCACCGGAGGTTCAGGGTTGTGGGAAGTCATCGATTGGTACCCCGAGCCGGCAGCGCGAGGTAGGGGAGAGGTGCGGCCAAGTGAAAGTCCCTTAGGAAAACGTATCCAATAGTACTCCGTGCACAGGCGCTTTCAGCGTTCTGGCCGGGTTAAAGATAGTTCATCCTGAGAGGGGCATCTCAAGCCTGAGGGGCAGGCGAGTGGCAGGTTAGTGCTTTGGCGATGGAAACCGTGGGGCCATAAAACAACAAACCCCGCGCTGCTGTTACACAGGCGGGGTTTGTTCTGACGAATATGGTTGCGGGAGCCGGATTTGAACCGACGACCTTCGGGTTATGAGCCCGACGAGCTACCAGACTGCTCCATCCCGCGTCAGAGGTGCGCATTCTACAGCTTGTTGAATCTGTGTAAAGCGTTAATTGTTGATTTCTCAACCTTTTTTCTTCTGCATCATTTTCGATGCAAAGAAAAAGGCCACTGCGTTAACAGTGGCCTTCTCTTTGTTTGGTTGCGGGAGCCGGATTTGAACCGACGACCTTCGGGTTATGAGCCCGACGAGCTACCAGACTGCTCCATCCCGCGTCTGTGGGGCGGATTCTACAGTTTATTGGCGGTGTGTCAAGCGTTAGCTCTTGATTTATCGTCAGTTTTCCACAATGACTTTTTCGAAGCCAAAGAAAAAGGCCACTGCGTTAACAGTGGCCTTTTCTCGAATCTGGTTGCGGGAGCCGGATTTGAACCGACGACCTTCGGGTTATGAGCCCGACGAGCTACCAGGCTGCTCCATCCCGCGCCTGTGAGATCGAATTCTACGGATTTCCCGCCCTATGTCAAGCATTATTCCAAGAAAACCCTTTTTCCTTCAAACCCTTAGCGTTTGAGCAAGGCGCGCGGGGCAGGCGCGGCGGGCCTTGCAGGCCAATTGTCGAGGGATGCGCCGTGCAGGCTGTTGCGCCAGAGGGGCCATGCGATACTATCTGTATGAATCTACAGTACTGACGGTCATCCATGTCCTTGCGCAAGATCATCCATGTCGACTGCGATTGCTTCTACGCCGCGATCGAGATGCGTGATGACCCGCGCCTGGCCGGTCGGCCCATGGCAGTCGGCGGGTCGGCCGACCACCGCGGGGTCATCGCCACCTGCAACTATGAAGCCCGTGCCTATGGCGTGCGCTCGGCCATGTCCTCGCGCCATGCGCTCAAGCTGTGCCCTGACTTGTTGATCGTCAAACCCCGTTTTGAAGCCTATCGCGAGGCATCGCGTGAGATTCACGCCATTTTTCGCGATTACACCGAGCTGATCGAACCCTTGTCGCTGGATGAAGCTTACCTGGATGTCAGCGACAGCCAGTGGTACGCCGGTAGTGCGACACGGATTGCCGAGGACATTCGCCGGCGCGTCGCCCGCACCCTGCATATCACAGTGTCGGCGGGTGTCGCCCCCAACAAGTTCCTGGCCAAGGTCGCCAGTGACTGGCGCAAGCCCAATGGCCTGTTCGTCATCACCCCGGGGGAGGTCGAGGCGTTTGTCGCAGCCTTGCCCGTCGCCCGGTTGCACGGGGTGGGCAAGGTCACGGCGGACAAGCTGGCGCGCTTGGGTATCGATACCTGCCTGGACCTGCGCGCGTGGTCCCGCCTGGCCCTGGTACGTGAGTTCGGCAGTTTTGGTGAGCGGCTTTGGGGGCTGGCGCGGGGGATTGATGAGCGTGCTGTGCACAATGACAGCCGCCGGCAATCGGTCAGCGTGGAAAATACCTACGATACCGATCTGCCGGACCTGGCCAGTTGCCTGGAGCGTCTTCCTGCGTTGCTCGACAGCCTTAATGAGCGCATTGCCCGCATGGACAGCAGCTACCGGCCGGACAAGCCTTTCGTCAAGGTCAAGTTCCATGACTTCAGCCAGACGACGATGGAGCAGGCGGGGGCAGGCAGGGACCTGGAAAGTTACCGGCAATTAATGAAGCAGGCCTTCGCGCGGGGTGACAAGCCGGTGCGCTTGCTGGGGGTCGGGGTAAGGTTGCGGGATTTGCGCGGTGCGCATGAGCAACTGGAGCTGTTCCCACCTAAATGAACAAGGGCCGCTAAGCGGCCCCTTTCATTTATTGCACGCCTGGGTCAGCTACCAGCCGCCCGGTGGCCTTGGTCAGGGATTGCAGGAATTCCTGCTGCAGTTCCGGATCGTTGCGCGTCAGCTCGATCAGGCTCTGCTCCATTTCACTGGCTTCCTCTTCCAGGCCCAGTTCGGACAGGCGTTTGACCCGGTGCACCCACTGGCTGACATCATCGTCTTCCAGGTCGTCGAAGATCAGCTCATGCGCTTCAAGCAGCTTGTTGCGCAGCGTGGCGCTGACCAGCAGGCTGGCGTCACCGCGCACCGCATTGTCCTCATCGACCACCTGCAGGTGCAGGGTGCCGATGTGGTTGAGGTTCTGCTCGGAGAACGGGCTGTCGAGCAGGTTCAGGCGCAGCACGCCGTTTCTGTCGGTGGTCAGCTCGTGGGTGAGTTTGCCGGCCTTGACTTCGACCAGGCGCTCGCTCCAGGGCAGGCTGGTGGACTCCTCGCGCTGGTCCTTCTGCACTTCGCTGATCCCGGCAAGGTTCTGCTGGGCGCGACCGTTGGACTGCACGTTCATGAACGGGTTAAGCCCCGCCACGCCGTAGCTGAGCCAGTCGTGGGTCACGCTTTCAGGCAGGTTGCCCAAGGCGAACACGTTGACCACGTTGGCACCCACGCCCGCCACGACAGCCACCGCACCCAGTGGGATCTCGTAGATCTCCCGCCAGGGTTGGTAGGGCGTGTAGCGGTCGTAGCGCCGGGTAACTTCGAACTCGGTGACTTCGAAGCGCTTCAGCTCATGCACGCGCACACGTCGTTGCGGCAGCTCCATCACCTTCGGCTCGCCGACATCGATCTGCAGACTGTGTTCGAGCAGTTTTCGCTCGACGCGCTCCTCGTGCTCGCTGCGCTGGGACATCTGGTTGGCGCAGCCGCTGATGAGCAGGGCGCCGCACAGTGCGGCGCCCCCCAGGGGAAAGGTACTTCGCTTGGACATGATCACTCGTGCATTGATTATCAGCGGCGAACGCGGGCCTGCAGGAACGACAGCACTTCATTGAGTGGCAGCGCTTGAGCATCCTGATCGGTGCGGTGCTTGTATTCCAGGTTGCCTTCGGCCAGGCCGCGGTCACTGACGACGATGCGGTGCGGGATGCCGATCAGCTCCATGTCGGCAAACTTGATGCCTGGGCTGGTCTTCTTGTCGCGGTCATCCAACAGCACTTCGAAGCCGGCGGCAGTCAGTTCGGCGTACAGCTTGTCGGTCGCTTCGCGAACCACGTCGGTTTCATAGCGCAGCGGCACCAGGGCGATCTGGAAAGGCGCCAGGGCGTCGTTCCAGATGATGCCTTTGTCGTCGTAGCTCTGTTCGATGGCGGCGGCGACCACGCGGGACACGCCAATGCCATAGCAACCCATGGACAACACGACAGGCTTGCCGTTCTCGCCCAGTACCTGGCACTTGAGTGCCTCGCTGTACTTGGTGCCGAGCTGGAAGATGTGGCCCACTTCGATGCCGCGCTTGATCACCAGGGTGCCCTGGCCGTCTGGGCTTGGGTCGCCTTCGACGACGTTGCGCAGGTCGGCGACTTGCGGAACCGGCAGGTCGCGCTCCCAGTTGACGCCGAAGTAGTGCTTGTCATCGATGTTGGCGCCGATGCCGAAGTCGCTCATCAGGGCAACCGAACGGTCGATGATGCATTCCAGTGGCAGGTTCAGCGGGCCGAGCGAGCCTGCACCGGCGCCGATGGCGTCGCGCAGTTCAGCTTCGGTCGCCATGACCAGCGGGTCGGCAACCTGTTCCAGCTTGGTGGCCTTGATTTCGTTGAGCTCGTGGTCGCCACGGACGATCAGGGCGATCAGCTTGCCTTCTTCGGCGCCGCGCACGATCAGGGTCTTGACGGTCTTCTCGATCGGCAGGCCGAAGTTTTCGACCAGTTGGGCGATGGTCTTGGCGTCCGGCGTGTCGACCAGGCGCAGCTCCTCGGAAGGGGCAGGGCGCACGGTTTCACGCGGGATGGCCTCGGCCTTCTCAATGTTGGCAGCGTAATCGGAGCTGTCGCTGAAGATCACATCGTCTTCACCGGATTCGGCCAGCACGTGGAATTCGTGCGAGTAGCTGCCACCGATGGAGCCGGTGTCGGCTTGCACAGGGCGGAAGTCCAGGCCCAGGCGGGTAAAGACGTTGCTGTACGCCTGGTGCATGCGGTCGTAGGTTTCCTGCAGGGAAGCCTGGTCGGCATGGAAGGAGTAGGCGTCCTTCATGATGAACTCGCGGCCGCGCATCAAGCCGAAGCGTGGGCGGATCTCATCACGGAATTTGGTCTGGATCTGGTACATGTTGAGCGGCAGCTGTTTATAGCTGGACAGCTCGTTACGGGCCAGGTCGGTAATGACTTCTTCGTGGGTCGGGCCGACGCAGAAGTCGCGGTTGTGGCGGTCTTTCAGGCGCAGCAGCTCTGGGCCGTACTGCTCCCAACGGCCGGATTCCTGCCACAGTTCGGCGGGCTGGATGCTGGGCATCAGCACTTCCAGGGCGCCGGCGGCGTTCATTTCCTCGCGCACAACGGCTTCGACCTTGCGCATCACTCGCAAGCCCATCGGCAGCCAGGTGTACAGGCCAGAGGCCAGTTTGCGGATCATGCCGGCGCGCAGCATGAGCTGGTGGCTGATGACCACTGCGTCGGCAGGGGTTTCTTTCTGGGTGGCGAGCAAATATTGACTGGTGCGCATGGTGGGCCGTGTCGATTGCCTAAGACGTTGAAATGACCCCGCATTGTACGGGGGCGAAACGAAGGCGTACAGGATGCCCCAGGGCGTGACACTTGTCAGCCAAGAAAAAGCCCGGCGTGATCGCCGGGCTTTTTCAAGTGCGGGGCACTGCAAGCCAGGCTTACAGGATGCTCAGCGGGTACTCGACGATCAGACGCAGTTCGTCGATCGAGCTCGAACCGTAGTACACACCGTCGCTGGAGCGGTAGGTGGCCTGGCGGACACGGAAGCTCAGGTCTTTCGCTGGGCCGCTCTGCATGACGTACTTGACGTCTACGTCGCGTTCCCATTCCTTACCGTCGTCGGTGGTGCGGGTGGTTGCACCGGTACCGCGTGCGTAACGGGTCATGAAGGTCAGGCCTGGTACGCCGAACTCGGCGAAGTTCAGGTCGTAGCGAGCCTGCCAGGATTTCTCGTCTTCGGCGTTGAAGTCGGAACGGGCGATGGAGTTGGCCAGGAACACGGTACCGCCGCCGTCCACGCCGTAGGCGTAGTCACCGTCGCCGCTGACTTTCTGGTAGGCCAGGGTGAAGGTGTGGGCGCCGATGTTGTAGGCAGCCGACAAGCTGGCTGCGATGTTGTCGAGCTCGTTGGTGCCGTCGGACTTGGTGACGAATGCACCGGTGCGGTTGGCGCCGATCGACTTGGTGTCATAGATGTTGAAGTCGAACACCAGGCCTTGCTTGTCGCTGATCGGCAGCGCCCAGTTGATGTTGCCGTACCACTTACGGAAGTGATCTTCGATGTGCGAGTAGTAAACGCTGGTGCTGAGGCTATCAGTGAACGCGTAGGTACCGCCGAAGATGTTGGCTTCGGTCAGGTTCAGGCTGTCATGGTAGGTCTGAGCCTGGGCGTTCATGGCGGTGAAGTGACCGGCGTTCAGGGTCAGGCCATTGATCTCGTTGCTGGTGATCAGGCCGCCTTCGGCAACTTCCGGCAGCAGGCGGCTGTCGTCAGTGGCGAATACTGGCATGGCGGTGAACTGGTCACCGAACTTCAGCACAGTATTGGAGATGCGCATTTTTACAGCGCCGCCGCCTTCGGAGTAATCATCCTGCGAACGGCCGTCGGAGCCTTGTGGGAACAGGCCGGTGCCGGCACGACCTTTGCCGCTGTCCAGTTTCAGGCCGAGCATGCCGATGGCGTCGACGCCGAAGCCTACGGTGCCCTGGGTGAAGCCCGATTCGTAAGTGCCGAGGAAACCAAGGCCGGTTTCTTCCACGCGGCTTTGAGTGCCGGCTGGGTTGTTGCGGAAGTCACGGCTGAAGTACAGCATGCGAGTTTTGACGTTCAGCTGGCTGTCTTCGATGAAACCCTTGGACTCGTCTTGTGCAGAGGCGAAGGCCAATTGCGAGGTCCCTGCCGAAACGGCCAGGGCGATCATGCTCCACTTCATCACGCGCATCGTGATTTGCTCCTTTGGTTTTTTAGGAAGAGTACCGCTGCGCCCAAGTCTTTTAGTTATATGGGGCAGCTCTTTCTTGTTATGTCGGCGGAAATGTATAACACGCTGACTGTTGTTGGCGATATGGGCATATCCAAGCTTTCGGGAACTTTATGGCCATGTCGCTTTCAGGTATTTCCATGTCGCAAATCACGTCCCGGATTCCCGGGTCGTACAACGTCAGCGCTGTTCCTGTCACCGTAACGAATCTGTAACTACAGGTTCCGGTTAGGGAAACTCCCTGGTGTATCCAAAGCGGCTGTTGTTATTTGTTGCGTACATCGCTTGATGCAGATGTCGTGCCGACTTGGCGGGAGAGGAATGCAACAAGCGTGCTCAAAATTACCACCGGTTCATGAAATTTTCACAAATGAGGCTGCCGAAGGTCGGAAAGTACCGTAAACACGGGGCGGGACTTGTCTGATGGTGTGCCACAACTCTGGCGGTTTTCAAATTCAAAACCTGCCATAAAAGTCAATGTGTTACCGGCAACTGTTCATGCGGAGTCATTCGTGTGGGTAAAAGCGTAGTGGTGTGCTCGTTTGCGGCCTCATTTTGGTGCGAAAAGTAGCGGTGTGTTACCGCGACTGTGCAGGCAGCAGGTATTCATGAACTTAAAGTGTGCAGTGTCGGGCTGCTGTTGCATGCCGGCGTGCGCGAAGCAAGGTATCCTTGCGCAATGTTCCCGTGTCTCGCGGGCCCGTTATCGAGTATTGGAGGTTGGTAGTGGTTGAGATGGATTCGCGTTTGCAGCAAGACACCTATGTACTTGGAGACTTTCCGTTGTGCCGTGTGTTGCTCAGCAAAGACGCCAATTACCCTTGGTTCATCCTGGTGCCGCGTCGCCCTGGAGTGAGCGAATTGTTCGACTTGAGCCAGGAAGACCAGGCGCAACTGTGGAAAGAAACCACGTACCTGGCTGAAGCGCTGAAGGGCGAATTCAAGGCTGACAAGATGAACGTTGCCACCCTGGGTAACGTTGTCAGCCAGATGCACATGCACGTCATTGTCCGTCACACGCATGACGCCGCTTGGCCAGCGCCGGTATGGGGCAAAGTGCCCGCCGTCGAGTATGCGCCGGGGCAAGTCGATGCCATTGGTCAGCGCCTGCGCGCGCTGCTCAACGATGACTACCAGCAGGTGGCCTGAAGTGTCCTCTGAATCGCGAATCATCGAGCTGGAAACCCGCCAGGCCTTCCAGGACGACACGCTTCAGGCGCTCAATGATGTAGTGGTCGAGCAAGGGCGTGTGATTGAGCGCCTGCAACTGCAGATGGCCGAGCTGCTCAAGCGTTACGAAGAAATGGTGGGGCAATACGGCAGCGAAGGTGAAGAGGCGCCGCCCCCTCATTATTAAGTTGAGGCAGCCCTGGCCTTGCACCAGGGCTGCACACGGTCAGCGACGGGTTACCGCGACCACATCTTCGGCCTGCAGGCCTTTGTCACGGTGCATGACCGAAAACTCGACGCGCTGGCCTTCGACCAGAATGCGGTGGCCTTCGCCGCGGATGGCGCGGAAGTGCACAAAGATGTCATCGCCCGAATCGCGGGAAATGAAGCCAAAGCCTTTGGACGTGTTGAACCACTTGACGGTGCCCGTATCGCGGTTGCCGGCCTCCAAGGGGGCACTTTGGCTGGTGCGGGCTTTTCGGTTGGCTCGGGCGAAGCCCGCAGCCAGGTGCAGCACCACGGCCAAGGCCGCGCAGACCAGGGCGGCCAGGTTGCCCATTTCGGGGCGAGCCAGCAGCGTCAGGGTCTGCAATACCACGGCCACCACCAGCAAGGCGCAAGCCAGGTGCTGCAATTGTTGCCGGGCACCTCGGTAATACAGCGGCACGACCGGGGCCAATACCAGGTTAAGCAGGCCGAGCAGTGCCAGGTAGACCGCGTCGGGTTGCTGCAGGAAGGGTGTTGCGTCGGTTTTCAGGCTGGGTATGAGCGATAGCAGCAAAGCCGCTACGCCCGTCACCAGATGGACGATCTTGAACATGGGTTGGCTCACAGTTGACAAGCTGATCACAGGAAGAGCTGGCGACACGGTGCGCATGAGGTGTAAAGCGCGAACACGTGGTGGGCCAGCCTATGCACCCGGCAATAACAGTCCGCACGGGTGGCACCCTGCCTATTTAACAGCAAAGGCGCAGGCTACTCAAACCGCAGGCGCCACAGCCGATGTGTTGCGCCATGTCACAGGCGGGTTGCGCCAAGTGTTGATACAGTTGGAAGGGCCCGCTTGATCATCAAGCCTTATGGAAAGGGGAACTTCATGGCAATTGATATCGGTATCAGTGAAGAAGATCGCAAGTCTATCGTCGATGGGCTGTCCCGCCTGTTGTCGGATACCTACGTGCTGTATCTGAAAACCCATAACTTTCACTGGAACGTCACCGGTCCGTCGTTCCGTACCCTGCACCTGATGTTCGAAGAGCAATACAACGAGCTGGCGCTGGCGGTGGACTCGATTGCCGAACGGATCCGTGCCTTGGGCTTCCCGGCACCGGGGTCCTATGCTTTTTATGCGCGGCATTCTTCGATCAAGGAAGAGGAGGGCGTGCCGGCCGCGGAGGAGATGATCCGTCAGCTGGTGCAGGGCCAGGAGGCGGTCGTGCGCACCGCGCGCAGCATCTTCCCGGTGGTGGACAAGGTCAGCGATGAACCGACTGCCGACCTGTTGACTCAGCGTATGCAGGTGCACGAGAAGACCGCCTGGATGCTGCGCGTCTTGCTGGACGGCCAATAGTCGCCGCGTAGCGTCAGAAACGTCTGAAAAGCCCGGCTGCCGGCAGTGCAGCCGGGCTTTTTGCGTTTCTGCGGGAAGGTTTTGCCGCTGCTTCGAAGGCGCAGGCTGGCGCTTCATGGTTGCCCTAGGGCCCCGGGTACAGGGGCAATGGCAGTCGCGATGGAGTGGCCGGATGGTAGGCATGATGCAACAAGACAAGCGAGGCGGTGGTCAGGGGCGTTGGCCGGGCAAGCAATGCGTCGACCCCTTCAAGGCCGACTTTGACATGCTGCAGATCAGACCGGTGTCGCGTTCGGTCCGGCTCAACGGGTTTTCCACCTGCCTGCGCCTGGAAGCGGTCTACTGGGGGATCCTGGAGCGTATCGCCGAGGCCAACCGCTGCTCGGTCAGCGCGGTGTTGTCCTACGTGGACCGCGAGGTGCATCTGCGCCAGGGCGGGGTGCGCAACTTCAGTGGCCTGATCCGCGTCATCTGCGTCGCCTGGTTGCTCGATCCGCCGAGTGCACGCTGATCGCCAGGCGGGCTGCGCAGTGCTTGCTAACCATATATAATCCCGCTTTTTGCTGCCCCGGCAGCCAGTGTTATGGTTGACGAGAGACACCCATGCCCCTTTATGACTATCAATGTGCGTCCTGCGAGCACCGCATGGAAGTGCTGCAGAAGATCAGCGCTGCGCCGCTGACCGATTGCCCGGCCTGTCAGGCGCCGGCACTGAAGAAGCTGCTGTCGGTACCCGGCTTTCGCCTGAGCGGCACCGGCTGGTACGAAACCGACTTCAAGACCGGGGCAAAAAAGAACCTTGCAGGCGGCGACAAAGCCGACTGAGTTGAATGCTGTGACCGGGTCTTGCAGTATTAGCCCTCTGGGCGGCCAAGGCCTCCACCGAATACACGAATCACGAGAAGCGAAACCACCATCATGATGCGCAGCCATTATTGCGGCCAACTGAACGAGAGCCTGGACGGCCAGGAAGTCACCCTTTGCGGCTGGGTCCATCGTCGCCGCGACCACGGCGGGGTGATCTTCCTCGACATCCGTGACCGCGAGGGCATGGCCCAGGTCGTATTCGACCCCGATCGCGCCGAAACCTTCGCCGCCGCCGACCGTGTGCGCAGCGAATACGTCGTGCAAGTCACCGGCAAGGTTCGCAAGCGCCCTGACGGTGCGGTGAATGCCAACATGGCCTCCGGTGCCATCGAGATCCTTGGCTACCAGCTGACCGTGCTCAACGAAGCGGAAACCCCGCCGTTCCCGCTCAACGAATACTCCGACGTTGGCGAGGAAACCCGCCTGCGCTACCGCTTCATCGACCTGCGTCGCCCGGAAATGGCCGACAAGCTGCGCCTGCGTTCGCGCATCACCAGCAGCATCCGTCGCTTCCTCGACGAGAACGGCTTCCTCGACGTCGAGACGCCGATCCTCACCCGTGCCACGCCAGAAGGCGCGCGCGACTACCTGGTACCGAGCCGTACCCACGCAGGCAGCTTCTTCGCCCTGCCGCAGTCGCCTCAGCTGTTCAAGCAGCTGCTGATGGTGGCCGGTTTCGACCGCTACTACCAGATCGCCAAGTGCTTCCGTGACGAAGACCTGCGTGCTGACCGCCAGCCGGAATTCACCCAGATCGACATCGAGACCAGCTTCCTCGATGAATCCGAGATCATGGGCCTCACCGAGAGCATGATCCGCAAGCTGTTCAAGGAAGTCCTGGACCTGGAGTTCGGTGAATTCCCGCACATGACCTTCGAAGAAGCCATGCGCCGTTACGGTTCCGACAAGCCAGACCTGCGTAACCCGCTGGAGCTGGTCGACGTTGCCGACCAACTGAAGGATGTCGACTTCAAGGTATTCGCCGGCCCGGCCAACGATCCGAAGTGCCGCGTTACCGCCCTGCGCGTGCCAGGCGCCGCCAGCATGCCGCGCAGCAAGATCGACGAGTACACCAAGTTCGTCGGCATCTACGGTGCCAAGGGCCTGGCGTACATCAAGGTCAACGAGCGCGCCAAAGGTGTTGAAGGCCTGCAGTCGCCGATCGTCAAGAACATCCCAGAAGCCAACCTCAACGTGATCCTCGATCGCGTTGGCGCGGTCGATGGCGACATCGTCTTCTTCGGTGCCGACAAGTTCAAGATCGTCAGCGAGGCCCTGGGCGCACTGCGCATCAAGGTCGGCAACGACTTCAACCTGCACACCTGCGAGTGGGCACCGATGTGGGTCGTCGACTTCCCGATGTTCGAAGAGAACGAAGACGGCAGCTTTACCGCGCTGCACCACCCGTTCACTGCGCCGAAGTGCTCGCCAGAAGAGCTCGAGGCCAACCCGGCCACCGCGCTGTCCCGTGCCTACGATATGGTCCTGAACGGTACTGAGCTGGGTGGCGGTTCGATCCGTATCCACCGCAAAGAGATGCAACAGGCGGTGTTCCGTCTGCTGGGTATCGAAGCGGCAGAACAGGAAGAGAAGTTCGGCTTCCTGCTCGACGCCCTGAAGTTCGGTGCACCGCCTCACGGTGGCCTGGCCTTCGGCCTGGACCGCCTGGTCATGCTAATGACCGGCGCCCAGTCGATCCGTGAAGTGATCGCCTTCCCGAAAACCCAGAGCGCTGCCTGCGTCATGACCCAAGCCCCAGGCATGGTCGACGCCAAGGCCTTGCGCGAGCTGCACATCCGCCTGCGCGAACAGACCAAGGTCGAGTAAGCGGGCCCCGGGCGCATCCAGATGGATGCGCCTTTGCGTTACGGCGCAGGTATTTTTGTCGTTGCGCCCCGTCAGGGGCGCAATTGTTTGTGTTTCAAAGAATTTGGAGTCGTTATGGCTGGTCATTCCAAGTGGGCGAACATCAAGCACCGCAAAGAGCGCCAGGATGCCAAGAGAGGCAAGATCTTCACCAAGTGGATTCGCGAGCTGACCGTTGCCGCCAAGCAAGGCGGTGGTGACCCGGCGTCCAACCCGCGTCTGCGCCTGGCCCTGGACAAGGCCCTCGGCGCCAACATGAGCCGCGATATCATCGACCGTGCCGTGGCCCGTGGTGCTGGCACCAACGAAAGCGACAACGTCGAAGAGCTCAGCTACGAGGGTTACGGCCCAGGTGGCGTGGCGATCATGGTCGAGGCCATGACCGACAACCGCAACCGTACCGCGGCTGCCGTGCGTCATGCCTTCACCAAGTGTGGCGGCAACCTCGGTACCGACGGCTCGGTGGCCTACCTGTTCGAGCGCAAGGGCCAGATCAGCTTCGCGCCGGGCGTTGATGAAGACGCCTTGATGGAAGCCGCGATGGAGGCTGATGCCGATGACGTCGTCGCCAATGACGATGGTTCGTTCGACGTCTTCACCTCGTTCAACAGCTTCTATGCCGTGCGTAATGCCCTGGAAGAGGCTGGCTTCAAGGCCGATGACGCCGAAATCGTCATGCAGCCGACCACCAGTGCCGAATTGGATCAGGAAGGTGCGGAGAAGGTGATCAAGCTGATCGACATGCTTGAAGACCTGGATGATGTGCAGAACGTCTATTCCAATGCGCAGATTTCCGACGAGATCATGGAAAAACTCGGCTAAGGTTTTCCTTTGGCCTTTGCGGCCATTCGCGGGCAAGCCCGCTCCCACAGCTACCGCACGGT
>NZ_JAPFCE010000178.1:0-466 GCF_026240895.1 Pseudomonas sp. DCB_AW | reverse complement strand
GAGAGGTTGGTCTCATTGGCACAGAATTGTGAGGTTAGAGAGGCGTGCAGGGAGGTTTTTGTACACCCAGACAGTGGAGTACTACCACTGTGTCTCGCACAGTAATACATGGCGGTGTCGCTGGCCTTCAGGCTGGACCACTGCAGGTAGGCGGTCGAGATGCTCTTGTCGGCGCTGCAGGTCACGTGGCCTTGGAAGCTGGGGCTGTAGTTGGTGTAGCTGTCGCTGGGGTCAATCCGGCACATCCATTCCAGGCCCTTGCCGGGCATCTGGCGGACCCAGCTGATCCAGTAGCTGGTGAAGCTGTAGCCGCTGCCCTTGCAGCTGATCCGCAGGCTCTCGCCGGGCTTCTTCACTTCGGCGCCAGACTGCACCAGCTGCACTTCACACTGGACACCTTTTAAAATAGCCACAAGAAAAAGCCAGCTCAGCCCAAACTCCATGGTGGCGGCGGTACCAAACTCTC
>NZ_JAPFCE010000177.1:0-466 GCF_026240895.1 Pseudomonas sp. DCB_AW | reverse complement strand
TGGACTACCCGGGTATCTAATCCTGTTTGCTCCCCACGCTTTCGTGCATGAGCGTCAGTGTTATCCCAGGGGGCTGCCTTCGCCATTGGTGTTCCTCCACATATCTACGCATTTCACTGCTACACGTGGAATTCCACCCCCCTCTGACACACTCTAGTCGTGCAGTCACAAATGCAATTCCCAGGTTAAGCCCGGGGATTTCACACCTGTCTTACACAACCGCCTGCGCACGCTTTACGCCCAGTAATTCCGATTAACGCTTGCACCCTACGTATTACCGCGGCTGCTGGCACGTAGTTAGCCGGTGCTTATTCTTCAGGTACCGTCATCCCCCTAGGGTATTAGCCCAAAGGATTTCTTCCCTGACAAAAGTGCTTTACAACCCGAAGGCCTTCTTCGCACACGCGGCATTGCTGGATCAGGGTTTCCCCCATTGTCCAAAATTCCCCACTGCTGCCTCCCGTAA
>NZ_JAPFCE010000068.1:0-27053 GCF_026240895.1 Pseudomonas sp. DCB_AW | reverse complement strand
CGTTGGACAGCACGAAGCGGTCACGGTCGGCGAAGCTTGGGTTGCTCGGGTTGTGCTTCAGGTAGTCACGCCAAAGCACTTCGGCGATATCCGCCATGCCCATAGGGGCACCTGGGTGGCCGCTGTTGGCTTTCTGAACTGCGTCCATGCTGAGGGCGCGGATGGCATTTGCACGTTCACGACGGCTAGGCATCGCGGGTCTCCTGACAATTGAGTAGATGGGTCAAAAAAGGCGGCATTCTGGCGCAGCGGAGGGTACAGGGCAATGATTGATGGTAATTACAGGTTGCAAGCTACTGGTATGAGGTCGAAGCATTAGAAAAAATAAGCCTCTGGAGCGGTGAGTCGGAGATTGCAATTGAGATCCTCATTGGCCATTTGCTCGCTTCAGACTCTGGTTCTGTAAGAGGTAGGCATGAAGGTTGCCATCTAATGGCCACTACTTCTTGAGGGGTTGGGACCGAGGATTTGGCGATATTTTGACCACTCATGTTGGACGAAGGTGCAGAGTTAATCGTTGTCCGACAGTCCGATTTCTCTTCCCGCACTTTGCTTACTGTTGCAAAAACCTTAACATTCGCGCTTTCGCACAATCTATGCAGTCGTCAGGGACGAACATGAACCATCTAAACATCGCTAAAGAAGCCCTAATCGCACAGGCTCAGGCCGTCACTCAGCTTGCCGATCGCTTGGACGGCGAGTTTCAGAATGCAGTCGAGCTGATCCTCGGTTGCCAAGGCCGTACTGTCGTATGCGGTATGGGTAAATCTGGGCTGATTGGCCAAAAAATGGTCGCCACCTTCGCTTCTACTGGTACCCCAAGTTTCTTTCTGCACCCTGCCGAAGCCTTCCATGGCGACTTGGGCATGCTCAAGCCGATCGATGTTCTGATTCTAATCAGCTACAGCGGTGAAACCGATGAATTGATCAAGCTGATTCCAAGCCTCAAGTCTTTTGGGAACAAGATTATCGCAATGACCGGAAACGGTCAGTCGACGTTGGCCAAGCACGCTGATATTTGGCTCGATATCTCCGTCGAACGCGAAGTTTGCCCTAACAATCTGGCACCCACCACCTCCACCTTGGCGACAATGGCCATGGGGGACGCCCTTGCTGTGGCTTTGATCGAAGCTATCCAGTTCAAGCCGATGGATTTCGCGCGCTACCACCCCGGCGGCAGCTTGGGTCGTAAATTGCTGACTCGTGTTCGCGATGTCATGCACTCGCCAGCTCCAGTAGTAACTCCAGCAACCAGTTTCCACGATTGTCTGCTGGTTATGACTCGTAGTCGCCTGGGCCTGACCGTGGTCATGGATGATGAAAAGCTCGTAGGTATTGTTACAGACGGCGACTTGCGTCGCGCGTTGCTGGAAGACGAAAATATCATTCACGCCCCGGTGTCCCAGTTCATGACTGTTGATCCGCACACTATCCAGGAAGACGCTCAGTTGTCCGAAGCCGAAGCTTACATGCGGGACAATAAAATCCGCGCCCTGGCTGTAGCAGATGCAGATAAAGCCGTGGTCGGTGTGGTCGAGATTTTCGACTGATAGCAGGGATGAAAAAATGGCCGCTCTCAATAGGATTGAGAGCGGCCATTTTTGTTGCAGCTACAAGCTGATACAAGCCTTGTCGCCTATGTCGCTTACTGCGCCATCTTAGCCATAACTTGTGCGTAACCTGCGGCGGTGCCTAGCACCGCCGCATTGCCTTGGGCGTGCAAAATGGCATCAGCCAGTTCGCGGAACGCACCGGTACCACCTGCAGCACTCAAAGTTTGCGTGGCTGCTGCCTTGACATAGGCAGGCGCGTCTGCGACAGCAAAAGACATGCCGCAAGCAGCGAAGGCAGGCAAGTCGATGGAATCATCGCCTATGCACACAGTTTGTGCGGCGCTAACTCCCGCTTCAGCCATTAGCTGATTACAAGCCGCTAACTTGTCTTTTACGCCGAACTGGAACAAGGTTACACCCAGGTCTGCTACCCGCTTGCGTAAGGTAGCCGAATCCCGGCCAGACAATACAGCTACGCGAACCCCGTTTTCCTCAAGCAGGCGCATGCCCATCCCGTCGCGCACATGGAAACGCTTGAGGCATTCGCCAGTTGCATCGTAGTAGATGCCGCCATCGGTCAATACGCCGTCAACGTCGGTGATCACTAGGCGTATATCAGCCAGCGTAGGTCTCGAAACCTGCGGTTGGCCGCTCATGATTGCTCGAACTTGCTCTAGGCACTCGGGGGTATCCACGCCAGGTCCGGTGGGTTCAACCACGTACGCTCGTATACAGTAGCCCGCAGCCATGAGGCGCAACTGTTCGAGCTTCTCTGCGTGCTCCATCATCGGCTGGGGCAGCTCTGCATATTCGGACAGTACACTTCGGCGGTAGGCATATACGCCTACATGCTTCAGGTAAGTGGCGGTCTCAGCGTCACGAGGATAGGGAATTGGTGAGCGGCTGAAGTACAGTGCATTGCCATTCGTGGCGAGCACCACTTTCACGGTGTTGGGGTTGCCTGCCTCATGGGAGTCAATGGGGTGGCACAACGTTCCAACGCTAACGGTGGCATCTGCAAGCATCCCCGCCGCCAGAGCCTCGATATCCGCAGGGCGAACCAAAGGTTCATCACCTTGAAGGTTGATGTAAACATCAGCGTCCACTTGGCCCATCACCTCGGCGAGGCGGTCTGTACCAGATGGATGGTCGGGCGAGGTCATTACGCATTCGCCGCCAAAAGCCCGCACGGCTTGCGCAACACGTTCGTCATCCGTAGCGACGACTACTGCGTGAGCGTTGGCGACCTGCTGAGCGCGTTCGTACACGTGCTGCACCATCGGTTTTCCAGCAATGTCTGCCAGCGGTTTGCCGGGCAGGCGAGTGGAGCCGTAGCGCGCGGGAATGACAATCGCGACCCGTTGTTCAGAGCTTGCCATAGTCACAGTCCTTGTTTACTCAAGATCTAATTATGAGATGGACAGAGCGGGGAAAGATTTGACCAGGTCGTCCAGCGCTTTAATCTGTGCCAAGAACGGTTCCAGCTTGTCCAGTGGCAGGGCGCTTGGACCGTCGCACTTAGCCTGGTCTGGATTCGGGTGGGCTTCCAGAAACAGCCCGGCAAGGCCAACTCCCATGCCTGCGCGCGCCAGGTCGACTACCTGCTCACGGCGACCGCCAGAGGCTGCTCCGGATGGATCACGGTTTTGCAGTGCGTGGGTCACGTCGAAGATGATCGGCAGGTTGTCGCAGGTCTGTTTCATGACGCCAAAGCCCAGCATGTCGACTACAAGATTGTCATAGCCCATGCAGCTGCCGCGATCGCAAAGAATAAGCTGGTCGTTACCAGCTTCTTTAAATTTGTGCACAATATTTTGCATCTGAGAAGGGCTCAGGAATTGAGGCTTCTTGATGTTAACTGGCTTGCCCGTCTTGGCCAGTGCAACGACCAAATCGGTCTGGCGCGCTAGGAATGCAGGCAACTGCAGTACATCGGCCACTTCGGCAACAGGGGCGCACTGATAGATTTCGTGAACATCGGTGATCACAGGAACGCCGAATTCAGCCTTCACTTTCTCAAAAATACGCAGGCCTTCTTCCATGCCTGGGCCACGGTAGGAGTTGATAGAGGAGCGGTTGGCTTTGTCGAAGCTAGCCTTGAAGACGTATGGGATACCCAGCTTCTCGGTGACGCGAACGTATTCGGCGCAGGCGGTCAGTGCGAGGTCCGCAGACTCGAGTACATTAATGCCGCCGAATAGGACGAAGGGGGCGGAGTTGGAGCATTCGATAGTTGGGGTAATTTTGATCACTTTTTTACTCTTTCTTCAGGCGAGCAGCCAGGCGTACTGTCAGGTACTCGTATGTGGAGACTTCATTGTCGTGCCGCTTTTGGGGGCAGGGGATGATACCATTTGAAGGGCTAAAGTGACAATTATTGATTTCCTGTGGTCTTGGTCGGGGTGGTAAGAGTGTGTGCTAAAAAACCAACTAATTATAGCTCTATACCCACTGGCGAAATGAGCATGTATCTGAGAGGCTGGCTAATTACGCTGTGTAGTGATCAGTGCGCGTGAGAAAGGGTGCTTCTGTTGTCGAAATGGAGAGCGTGCATTTCTATTTAACGCATTCCGTCATCTTGTTATTGCTTATTACGTTGCCGTTGGATCGTAATCCATCATGTTTGGTTTTGTCGGCGTATGGTTCTGAGCTAAATGCTGTGTGTGATGAGTTGTAAGAATTTTCAGTGATTGTGTTGTCATCCCCTTCAATTCGAACTGCTAGCTTGCCATCGCAGAATTGGTTGTTTTTGATTGTGTTGTGATCTGCATAGTCGCGAAAGAAACGCTTACTCTCGTCAAGGGGCGTTCCGGAGCATTTGAAAGATGAGAGATCCCTGCTCTGCCTGGAGGCAAGCCATACGCCAATGGGCTCGTTACGGAAAACATTATTATAAATAATGTTGTAGTTGCTAGGGCTGAAGGATTCAGGGTTTGGGACTTTTCCACATCGAGTATATAAAAAAATGCCACCAGCACCATTTTCTAAAAAGAGGTTGTTGTGGATTTTGTTGTTGTGAGAAGTGTCAATCGCAATCCCTTCTCTTCGGTTTGCCTTCTTTGACACGTATCCGTTATGGGCTATGATGTTTCCAGAAATCTCAATATTGTTGGTGTTCTGGCTGAGGTACACTCCAGCTTCTCTAGAAGAAGAGATTTTTGAATTTGTGAGGGATGAGTTATGTACGTAAGCAAAGAAGTATACGCCGCCGGCGCCGCTGTTGTATATGTTAAGTTTGTTAAGTTTAATGTTGCTGGGTGCGATTGAGTGAAGCCTCTTTGCGTCGTAACTTAGTTTTTTGGGGGTTGTGCCGCTTGTTATGATTAAGGCATGGTGTTTGTAATTAATAAGTGTGCAGTTTTTGATGGTGATGTTGCTGATCTTTTCTCCTTTGCCGTTGATTACAATACCGCTCTTTAGGCGGTGTTGGCCGTTTAGCACAGCACCATTGCAATCGACTGTAAGATTGCTTTGGGTGATGTTGATTGTGTCACTATATATGCACTCAGAGTTCAGCTCGATAAGCTTATTTCCGTTATCAAAATTTGGGAGGTTGCACTGGTGGGGAGGGGTAGGCGTAGAGGCGTAGCTCAAAGAGCTGAAGCATAGTAGGGCTGCTGATAGTGCGGATGCTTTCATGAGTTCACCAAGGTTTGGATGTGATTAGTGTTGGTATAATAAGCCTTCTAGCTGTTTCTTCTGACTGCCTGGAGGGCAAAAAATTGAGTTGATCACCAGTTCGTTCTTGTACAGGTTTCCGAGTTTAGCGCTGGGGTTGCATTCATTTATTCGTCGGTAATATTCAAGCGCATTTTGATCGATGAACCACTGGTCGATACAGTCGTTATATACCAGTCTGCAGAAGTCTGATATGGCCTTCGCCGCGCCTTTACCACTTGCAGTATTGGATAGGTAAACACGTCCCGCTTGGCAGCGCTGCCAGGGAAGTCTGAACTCTTGCTGTGCAAATGCACAGTCAAAGTTTTTTAGTGATTCTCTGATTGCGCTTGTAGGGTTCGTGAATACAGCATCAATATCAAAAGCAAGAATGTTGAGATCTATAAGATCTAGCAGCAATGGTGTGAGCAGAAATCTACTGCTAGCATAGTAAGCTCTGTTTTCGGGGCCTGACGTATAAAGAAAATAAATACCTGACTTTCTAAGTTTGACCGCGTGATCTGATATCCATACTTTGGCGGGAGTGCTAGGATTTATCACGCTGATGAGTAGCAGAGCATCATCATCTCTGTGTTCGATAAAGCTATCGATGAGGGCTTGGCCAAAACGGGAAAGGTAATTAGAGTCAGCTGAAACGAGAAAGCACAAGCAATTAAAGTTTTCCTGAAGGTCTCGGATGTCTGTGGTGATTTCTGGCTCGCTCAATTTAAATGGTGCTGAATTATCTAAAGAGTGTACATATGAGTTCACTCCTCTAAGCCATGAGCACGCGTCGCGACCAAAGATATAACCGTTTTGAATGACTTTTTCTTTGGTTGAAAGGATGAGTTCAGATGCAAGTGTGTAATCTTTTTGCTGGTAAGCAAGAGAGCCGGTGTATAGTGAAAGGTACGGTGCTAAGTTGGCTGGTGGCGGGGTGTTAACTTGGTCAATAAACCAATCATGTGCTTGCGAAGCAAGCGCGGATAGGCCGAGGTAGTTAAAGTCTGCAATGGACAATGAGTCGATGGTTTTTGTTGTGGCGTCTTGAACTATTAGGTCATAATCACCGTTACGAAATAGCGTGCGCCATTTATCAATCATGTTAAGCCTTTATATTAGCAGTTGCTCGGTGGGCTCGCGATTTGTTGAACTTCGCTGATGTCTGTCGACGTTATTTTGTATTTTGCGCATTGAATGCGGCTGATGGAATTCGAGTCGATCAAGTCTCGTATTAGGCTAATGGATGATTCTACATCGCTTGGGTCGAGGTTGGGTACCTTGGACTTTCTTAGATCATAGTTATACCACTCTAGTTCGAGTAGCTTGCTGATGATTATGTCGGAGAATCGCATTCTAATAGTCTTTGCTGGTAAGCCGGCTACAATAGAGTAAGGTTCGACATTTTTTGTGACTACCGAGCCTGCTCCAATGATTGCTCCGTTGCCTATTGTTACCCCTCGCTTTACTGTGACTCCTCTTCCTATCCATACATCATGACCTATTATAACTTCGCTTTCATTGGAGTCGAGGCTCGGTCCCCTCATCCATTCTAGGTACTCATCGCATCCAGAAAATGGACCTTTATTGGAAAAAGCAAATAGGTGGGAAGACAGGCGACTTGTAGGGTGATTAGTAGGGCCGGATATAAATTCAGGTGCAATAGAGCAAAATCGGCCAATACGGGTGCTGTAGATTTCTGAGTCACGTCCAGTATATGAAAGATAACCGATAGAGCACTTTTCTTTCACAACTGCAGCCATGCTGCTCGGCGATTCTGCGATCAAAATACCTTTGATATTTGCTTGTTTGTACTTGATTCCGTGTGCGGGATATTGAGTTGACACTAATTTCCTCCCCTAAGGAGATAAAGTCGGACGGTATTTCGTTTGGTGTTTGCAGCGTTGGTCGATGAAAACGGCCCCGAGAGGGGCCGTCTTAGATTACCAACCTCGTTTATTGACTACGTAGTCGATCACCTCTTCAACTTGGCCGCTACGGTTTACGTCAGGGATAAAGTACCTGCTAAGCTCAATGTAGGCAATGTGGAAAAGCTCCTCAAGTGTAGCTTTTCGAGTACGTCGAGCGCACGTCTGCATATCTTCAGTCAAGCCCCAGCCGGCATAGAACGGCATGCCGTAGCACCGAACTTCTTTTCCAGCCATCAGCGCTTCGAAGCCCATTCCCGAGGTCATGACGAAGACTTGATCTACTTGATCGAATAGGCAGAATGGATTGACGTCAAAACGAATCAAATGAACGTTATCAACGTATTTCGTAAATTCCAGTTTTTCGTTGCTGAAATAGCTGGATTTGCCGCCTTTAATAGCGTCGGGGTGTTGTTTGATGATAATGTCGTGATCACTGAAGTCTCGAAGTGCATCTTTGAGCATTTGATCGAACAGCGCGTCGCTGCCTAGCCCCGATTTGACCGATTGGTCGCCATAGCGTTGGTCGATCAGCAGGATTTTCTTCTTTCCTGGGGTGCCGATAGTCAAATTGACGTTAGGCGCATGATTGTACTTTGAGACTCTATTATCGACAATTTTCGTGATCGCGGTTCGTGCTCGCTCAATTGCTGCACTAGGCATATCGATGCGATTTTCAATCAGTTTTTCTAAGCGCGAAGCTTTAGTGGCATCATAGTAGGCTGTCATATCATCGAGTAGAATTGAAAGGCCAGGCTCTTTTGATAGACCGATATCAATGGAACGAATGAATCCATCTTCTACAATTACAACTGGTTTACCGAGCTCGCGCGCCATGACACGTTGGCGCTGCTTGTTCTCGGAAGGCGAAATACCCCACTGGAAGAAAACATCAATAGCGGTGGTTTTCTTAACTTCGAGATCTTTACTAAATGTCGATACACGGGATCGGGTGTTCACCATTTGCGTGAAGTATTTCTGCGTCGTATCAACTAGTTCGTCTTTGGACGCAATCCCGACTACGTCAAGCGGTTCGTTATTGAATAGTTTTTGGAGTGGAGAGGGTTGCAGGGCCACATCTTGCGCTTTGTGGGCAACCAGTGTTAGATAATTTCTGATTCGAGCAGCTGCCTTCCCGTCAAATTCACCGACGCCGAACATGTTCGCTGCCCAACTCATCCCTTCTGGCGATGGAGTAAACTCCGTTGAAAGAATGTCGCCTAGTTTGCTGTTCAACTCTGTTGCGTTGCGAACCGCAGGAATACCAGCTTGCTCCCAGATTTGCTGGAACTCAACGTACTTCAATGACAACGCTGGACGGTTCAGCAAGAGAGCTTCGAATAGCATGGTGCTATTAATGGATGTGATCAAGTCAGATTGATGAATAGCTTCTTCAGGAGAAACTAGGTAGCAAGTGCCATCATCGATGGCAGCATACTCGGACGCAGCTAGCTCTTTCCTAAACGCTGCAGTCAGAATATCAGCTTTGTTAGGCGGGAGGCGGATCAGTAACTGGTGGTCGAATGCGACACAGTACTTATACAGGTCGAGAATCGCAGCGCGCTGAGAAATCTGGGCTTGTTTTTTGTCAAGTTGAGAGTCTAAGGGCTGAGATGCAAACAGAATTGTTTTCCGCTCGTCTGACAGGCCGAAAATCTTGCAGAATTGTGCTTTGGTTAACTGAGGTTGGTAGTTTACGTGAGTATCAAACTTTGGGGCGCCTACAGTGATAAAGCGATCTTGGGGGTAGCCCCTCTCTGTGAAGATTTCTCTCTGCAGATCTCCCCAGCCCAGCACTAAGTTGGCTTTCGGCATAGATGCAGATGAAGCTACATCCCAATAATACTTGCTGCGGTCAACAAAAACAGATTCATGGGGGATAAGGATAGTTGGAATCTGTAGCTCTTCAGCCACACTCGAGATAATTCGCATGACTGGGGACCAGTCAAAGGTGAACACCAAGGCCGAGATCTTGCTTTTAATCGGTACAAGACGATTAAGTAGCATTTTGCGATAGAGGCTTGGGTTCTTGTTGCTGAAATCCAGTACGCTCAGGCGAATAGGGTTATGCTCAATCCCGTCCACATAATCAAAGGGCACGAGATTATATTCGGACTCGCATTTGACCTTTTCGATAAGGGCGTCGCCATGTCCTGCAATCCAGGGGATAAATAGGAATAGCGGGCGCTGACTTTCCAGCGCTGCTTTTAATTCAGCGCCAGGCTTCGCTTTGAACCAAGTAGGTACCGCCCCTACAGGCGTTACGGCTGGGGCCTTCGGAGCAGAATTTGCAGTAGCTGGCTTGGCAGGAGCTGCCTTGAGGGGAGCGGGTTTCTTCGTAGCAGCTGTTGTTTTTGCTGGTGTATTTTTCTTCGCGGCAGTTGCTGCCTTGGAAGCGGCGGTTTTAGTTGCTACAACCGCCTTTGAAGCAGCTGGCTTTTTAGCTGCTAGCGGTTTGGCTGTGGTAGTTGCTTTCGCGGCTGCGGCTGCTTTGGCTTCAGCAGATTTTGGCATAAAACCACCGGGTTTCAAGAAAAAGCTTCCAACAGACGCAGGTTTAGCCCCATTTTTAGGTCGCAGATTCATAATGTTTTGTATGACGTCCTCAACTTCCAGCGACTTTCCACTATCTGGGTCGTAGTACTTGGAGTAAAGGATGTAAGCAGCTGCAAAAATTTCTTCGAGCGTACGCTGTTTTTTTCGACGAGTTACTATCTGGCGATCATCAGTTATGCCCCAGCATGAATAGAAGGGGGCACCTAGAGTTGTAACCTTGATCCCTCGGAAGAGAGCTTCAAAGCCCGAGAGTGATGTGATCGTGTATACGTGATCGACTTCGTGAAACGCTTGTGCTAATGGGAAGTCTTTAACAAGAACCTTAGCGACATCGAGAACGTCCGATGGTTTTGATGCATATGGACGACTACCGCTCAATACGTCAGGATGTGGTTTGTAGAAAATTTCAGCATCTGGGTTTTCACTTGCAGCTAGTCGAACCAGATCATTGTTTGTAACGGTCGTGTTGCAACCATACAAAATTGACGCATCATCCTCGACTTGACCGATAACAAGCACACGCTTTTTGGTTTTTGGTCCGTAGATGGAAGCTATATCAACATTTAAGGAGTTGTTGTACTTGCTGATGCCGTACTTGACTATATTGTCAATCGCTGATCTGGAGCGCTTAAGAATTTGAGGGTTCTTGGTGAAGTCGTAGTTGTTGAGAATGTCTTCAAGCTCAGAGGCTTGTCTGGAGTTGAAGTAAGGTACTTTGCTATCTAAGGTCAACGACATTGCTGGAGAAAGCTGGGCGCCCAATTTTATGGAGCGAATGAAGCCGTCCTCGACGTAGAAAACTTTAACTTTATTTTCTGTTACGAATTTTTCAATAAAGTCTGGAACTTTAAGCCCCCATACGAATATTTCAGCTTTTGCCTGAGACTGTATTTTTTTTGCCCAAGAATCTTGAAATTCTTGTGCTGTAATGTTTTTGTCGAGGAATACTAAGTTGCGCTCCGGGAAATACTTCCGGAGGTACATTTTCCAGGTGCTGAACCCCACCACGTAGGTGGGCGTGCCCATGAGTTTGGACTTTGTAGAGCGGATAAACTTGGCCAGACGACCTTCAGTTTCTATGGTGGCGGAGGCATTCATTTTCACAATCCTGTGTGCAATAGTAGGTGATTAATTAGAAGCCGTTAGTGGCTCGGCCCAAGACCAATGTCTGTACTATTGGGGAAATAATTTTTTGCCACTCGTAGACGGCAGCGTTAGTCACATAGATGGTGTCATCAGCTTTGATGGCAATCTGGCGAGCGTAAAAAATTGCAGCAGGGTCTCGCATGTTCAGTCTCAAAACTGTTGGTTTGGCATTAGCGCCTTCACCCATGCGGAATATGAATACGCCTTCAGGATTCGCATTTGCCTCTCGCAAACCACCCACACTGCCTAAAGCGTCGAGCAAGCTAGTATTCTGGCTTGGTAAATCCTTTAGTCCAGGTTCGGCCACTGCCCCCATTGCTACGAATCGTTGTCGTGCCCGATCTACAATTACTTCGGAGTTGGGGCGAAGCTGCATGTTGTTCCCAGCCAGCACTTGCTCATAGTTATACTGGCTGACTTCGCTTCCATTGCGCACCGTAACGTTTACCAAATGGGGTTCCATGAGGGGGCCACCTGCTTGGTTAATTGCGTCAAGCAATGTCAGAGGGCCCTGAAGGGTGCTGAAACGCCCTGGGGTTTTGACGGCGCCTGCGACTAGTACCGACCCAGACAGGTCGTCGACGAGCTCAACGTGAGTTTGAACGTCTGTTGTGAGGCCTTTCAACTGATGCCGAATCATGGTTTCAACCTGATTCAAGGTCATGCCCCCGACAAATTGGCGGCCGACATAAGGAAGTGAAAGCATGCCCTGCGAGTCAATTCGGGATTTCAATTGAGTCCCGCCTGTAGCGAGCGGCGCGAAAAGGGCCGCTCCCTCAGGAGCTGTGTCCGCGATAAGCACATTAAGACTGTCGCCGGGCATCAATCGTACTTCGGGCGAAAAAGGCTTAGTGACATTTGCGATTTTAGGTGGTGCAGCACCAGGCATGTACGGTGCAATCGTACTCGCATTAATATCAACAAGTTTATACGTGTCGTTTTTGGCCTCGATCTCACCCTTGTAAGGCCCTGCGCCAGATAAGGTACCGCCACATCCTGTGAGGCCGAATGCCAAGAAAGTAAGGGCAGCTAACTTTAGGCTCAGCTTATTGGAGCCTGCAAGAGAATTAATCACGATGATCCTCGATTGAAGCCAGAACGAATCGGGTGATGCCGTAGAGCATCAGAAGGCCAAGCAGAATGGTCGCCAAGTTGTACCAGCGCTCAGGATAGACTGCCAATTGAGGTGTATTGGGGCTTACCACTGTTACAAGAGTGCGAATTTTTTTGCTGGTTTCTATTCGTGCATTGTCGAGCGCAGCTACAGCGGTTTTATAGCTGTCTTCGGCAATGCCAGCGTCCAGTACGAGTTGCTGATAGCGAGAGGCAATAACGTTAAGCTGTGAGCCTTGAGGAGAGGAAACTAAAGTTCGTTTCTCCTTTGCTAGTTGTTGAGTGATGGCCTCAACTTTTTGTTTCTGTTGACGGATCTGAGGAGCGTCACTGCGAAGCTTGAAAGATAGCTCTGTTAGGACTGCCTGCTCTCTAGTGTACTGACCTTCGAGGTCAGCGATTATGGTGGCGCGATTTTGTGCCGTGTTTCCACCATCCAAAACCTTATTAATATTCTGGAAGTCTAGCAGTTCAAATTTGCGTGCAGCATAGGATTGTCGTGCATTTTTTAGTTCTCCCTCAGCAAATCGCATCTGTTCACGTGCAATTCTGTGACTAACTTCGTTTACGAAGTGTTCGCTAGCCTGGAGAATGGTGCGAAGCATGAGCTCGGAAAGCTCTGGCGAGAAAGCCTGAACTTCTACCCTGAGTAGCCCTGTGGTCTCGTCGAAGTGAGGGGTTACCATTCGTTGGTAATACTTCAGTAGATCCTCGCGCTCCGCTTTATTGTCCAGCCAGAAGAATATATCTGTCCGTTGCTTGGAGTAATGCTCAATCCAATGCACCTTGTCCTCAAGCAGCATCATCATTTCTGTCGAGGCGATGTACTCTCGCAGATAGAGTGTTTCTTCTCGCGAGACTGGATTGGTGCCGGTCAGCAAGGTAGCTATACCTGGAGCTTGGGCCGCTGAGTTGTTGCCATCCTGGCGGACTACCACCTGAGCGAAGCTGACATAGCGGTCGGCGGCGAATGCAAAATAGTAGATAATCGCCAACATCATTGGTAAAGCGATCATTGCAATCAGTAACCGCCAGCCCTTGATTTTTCCAATATTGCTCATTCGTGATAGGTCCTTGGAGTGCTGCTGTACTTCTGTCTATAAATCGAATTCATTGCTTATAAGCTCTTACACCCTCGGCAACATCCTCGTAAACATCTATTTTTCCGTTGTTTACATGGAGTACGATGTCACAAAGTTTCTTGACTTCCGCCATGGAGTGAGTAACAAGAACAATGTTCGCGCTTTTGAGTTTTTCTTCAAAGACTTCTGCGCATCTACGCTTGAACTGTGCGTCTCCCACTGCCATCACTTCATCAATCAGGTAGTAATCGAAGTCGAACGCCATACTCAAGCCAAATGCCACCCGAGAGCGCATTCCTGATGAATATGTTTTTATAGGTTCGTCAATCCAATCTCCGATGTCTGCAAATTCTTCTACGAAACGTACTTTTTCACGCATCGCATCGCCAGTGGATCCGTAAACCCGGCAAACAAACTTTATGTTTTCCCGGCCGGTCATACTTCCTTGAAATCCGCCCGTTAGGCCAACCGGCCACGATATGCTCCGGTCTGTGACGATGGTGCCTGAGTCAGGAATGTCCGCTCCGCCTAAAAGGCGCATCAAGGTGGATTTGCCTGCACCGTTTCGCCCGATGAGCCCGATGTTCTTCCCAGGAGGGAGTGCGAGAGATAAGTCCCGAAAAATGTAACGCCGCCCTTTGGGCGTTAGGTAGGATTTGGTGACGTTTCTTAGCTCGAACACGAGAACGTTTTCATCCGTTTTTGGTGGAAATTAGGTGCAGACGACGTGCGCGGTACCCGCCGAGGGAAAGAAACAGAAGCACGGCAGCCCAGCAAATCACATAGTTTACCGAGATACCATCAACAGGTATGTAATACGGCAAAACCTCAGCGCGGATTAGCTCTGTGATATGTAAGAACGGGTTATAGAGCAAAATAGGCATCATTGCCTGCGGTAAGTATGATGCGGGTATTAGTACGCCGGAAATGAAATAAAGTGGAAAGAATGCGAGGCGGATGATCGTTTTAAGGCTTGGTAGGGCGTGGGTGATAAGTGCTAGCGACATCCCGAGGCCGAAAGCAAACAATAGACCAAGTGCCAATACACCTACCCATTGCAAAGGATTGCTCACTGACATGTCGAAGCCGAACCATGCAAAAGTAAATACCAATATAGCGTAAACAGCTACACTGATGCATGTTTCAACCATTACTCGGGCTAAGTACGTATCAAGTGGTTTTATCTGCTTGTAGCCAAACAGAGAGCGGTTTTCTCTCAGGCTATCCATCAGTTTTAGCGCTGTATTGCGATAGAGCAAAAATGGCGCCATTCCAATGAGTACAAATACTGGGTACTCAACATCAGCAACTGTTCGGCCACGGATTTGCGTGTAAAGCAACGTGAACACTAGCAAGTGACAGATCGGTTCAAGCAGTGTCCACACGGCACCCATTCGCCGAGTGCCAAAACGAGCGCGGGCCTCTCGTAGAACGAGGGCAAAGATGACGGATTTCTGTATCTGCAGCGAGGAACGAGGCTTCAAGATGCTTACCGCAAAGCAAAGCAGCGCGCCTAAGCACGCCGGAGTTCATCTTCAAGGAAGGTCCGATCCCACAGGTTTTGTCAGGAATTGCTTCGGAGACTTCCATGTTCTAAGGGTGGCGAGGTTAAGCGGTCAAGGGCGTAAGCGTCAAGCCAGCTGCCGACAATCGCATCGAAAGTTCATATCCATCGATCGGTCTATGCCTAGGTTCCTGGGTGATGGCCCATTGATATCATGGCGCGTGTTGGAGCACGAGTGAGATATGCAGGGTGGGTATAGTGCATCGATGAGTCGTTTCAGTGAGTCGAGGGAAAGGGTGGATGGACCAACGATAACCCAAACCTACGCGCCGCAGTTGTAGGATTAAACATCATGCAATTGGGCAACATCCAGTGACGTCTAATCCGGTAACCATTCCGCAACTGAAACCGCTGTCGCAGTACATCATGAGCCGCTAATTTGAAGGTGCAGCCAAGGAAACCGCTGCACGTAAAACCCAAACCTCAAGGAGTGATACCTAATGCGCAATACCGTTCTGTCCTACCTGCTTCTCCCCCTGTTCGCCAGCCTGTCCTTCTCGGTCAGCGCCGCCCCCGCCAGCACCACCGCCGTGCAGGAACCAGTGCCAATCGTCACCCACATGGAAACCCAACCCACCCGCCTAGACCTAAACAAGGCCGATGCCCCAACCCTGCAAAAAGAACTGAACGGCATCGGCAAGGCCAAGGCTGAAGCGATCGTTGCTTACCGGGAAGCCAACGGCCCATTCGCGTCAGTGGATGAGCTGCTGGAGATCAAGGGAATCGGCAATGCGTTGCTGGAGCGTAATCGGGACAAGGTAATGGTGGAGTAATCAGCAGTCGGGCTGGGCAGGCGATGCTTGGCTCAGCTCATTTATGGACGTATGCATCAATTGGCCATGGAAGAGGTATAGATAAAGCCAGCTGGAGCTCGAGCGGAGAGTGTGTTGGATTCTTCGCGGGCAAGCCCGCTCCCACAGGTCCAGCTGCCACATGTAGAGAGGGGGCGGACTAAGGCCTTTTCATTTGGCATGACAGCGACGTCGAATGGACGTTGCTGTCTTCTACAGGGAATGGAGCAGGGGTTTAACGGTCCTGCGCGTCCTTCGCATCAGCCTCAGCATTGCGCTCATGCACCTTGCGCAGTTGCTCATCCGTCAACGGCAGTTTCTTCGCCGTATCTCGCAGCATCATCAAGCCGCCGACAATCGAGCCGAGGGCTATGATGAGTATCAGCCAGGCATACCAGGGCATTGTCGTTCTCCTTTGATCATCATGGGGCGGCGCTTGTATGAAATTTGAGCAATTGCCGGTTCCTTTGGTTCAATTATAGAAGTCAGGCCTTGCAGGGCCAATTCCATGACCCGCGGCCCCCAAAGCCTGCGTCACTTCGTTTACAATGCGCGCCGTTTTCGACTTGCCAAGAGACCCTGACCATGTCCGCCTGCCAGACGCCCCTGATCGTCGCCCTCGACTTCCCTACCCGTGAGGCCGCTCTGAAGCTGGCTGACCAGCTTGACCCTGCGCTGTGCCGGGTAAAGGTTGGCAAGGAGCTGTTCACCAGCAGTGCTTCGGGCATCGTCGAAACCCTGTGTGCCAAGGGCTTCGAAGTATTCCTCGACCTCAAGTTCCACGACATCCCCAACACCACGGCCATGGCCGTCAAGGCTGCCGCCGAGATGGGCGTGTGGATGGTCAACGTGCATTGCTCCGGTGGCCTGCGCATGATGTCGGCATGCCGTGAAGTGCTGGCCAAGCGCAGCGGCCCGCAGCCGTTGCTGATTGGCGTGACCGTGCTGACCAGCATGGAGCGTGAAGACCTGGCGGGTATCGGCCTGGATGTTGATCCGCAAGAACAAGTGCTGCGCCTGGCGGCCTTGGCCGAGAAGGCGGGCATGGACGGGCTGGTGTGCTCGGCGCTGGAGGCGACCGCACTGAAGGCTGCGCACCCTTCGCTGCAACTGGTGACCCCGGGTATTCGCCCGGCGGGTAGTGCTCAGGATGACCAGCGCCGCATTTTGACTCCGCGCCAGGCGTTGGATGCTGGCTCGGATTACTTGGTGATCGGGCGGCCGATCAGCCAGGCGGCGGACCCGGCACAGGCTTTGGCTGCGGTTGTAGCTGAAATTCGCGGGTAAGGGGTTGGGTTTGCGTTTGCGTTTGCGTCGGTAGGGGTTCGCCACAGCAGTTTTGGTGCCTGTGAGATCGAGCGCCGCCCGCGCGGCGCATCGCGAGCAACGCTCGCTCCTACGTTTGTTTCGGGCCAGTTATTCCTGGGGCAAACGCGCCCGACCGCCTTGTTTGTACGACACGATATCGCGCCATGCGCCAAGGCGGTCGCGCGCGCCTGCAACAGGCGTTATTGGCCAAAAACAAACGTAGGAGCGAGCGTTGCTCGCGATGCGCCGCGCGGGCGGCGCTCGATTTACGCCCCGACACAACAATCGAGACAGGCACTGAAATCCAGGGCCTACGCGGTCACACCTTCAACACCAACTTGCCAAAATTCTCGCCGCTGAACAGCTTGAGCAGCGTCTCTGGGAAGGTTTCCAACCCTTCCACCACATCTTCCTTACTCTTCACTTTGCCAGCGGCCAGCCAGCCGGCGATTTCCTGCGCGGCTTTGCCGTAATCCTTGGCATGGTCAAACACCACAAAGCCTTCCATGCGCGCGCGGTTCACCAGCAGCGACAGGTAGTTGGCCGGGCCTTTGACGGCTTCTTTGTTGTTGTACTGGCTGATGGCGCCGCAGATGACGATGCGGGCCTTGAGGTTGATGCGGGTGAGCACGGCATCGAGGATCTCGCCGCCGACGTTGTCAAAGTACACGTCTACCCCTTTCGGGCATTCGCGCTTGAGGCCGGCCAGTACGTCTTCGGCCTTGTAGTCGATGAAGCCGTCGAAGCCGAGTTCGTCCTTGAGGTATTGGCATTTTTCGGCGCCGCCGGCGATGCCGACCACGTGGCAGCCTTTGAGCTTGGCGATCTGCCCGACGATGCTGCCGACTGCGCCGGCGGCGCCGGAGATGACCACGGTGTCACCGGCTTTGGGCTGGCCGACTTCGAGCAGGGCGAAGTAGGCGGTCATGCCGGTCATGCCCAGGGCCGAGAGGTAGCGGGGCAGGGGGGCGAGGCTGGGGTCGATTTTGTGCAGGCCTTGGGGCTCGCCGGTGAAGTAGTCCTGCACGCCGAGCGGGCCGCTGACGTGGTCGCCGGGTTTGTAGTCGGGGTGGTTGGAAGCCACCACTTCGCCGACGCCGAGGGCGCGCATCACTTGGCCGAGGGCGACCGGGGGGATATAGGACTTGCCTTCATTCATCCAGCCGCGCATGGCGGGGTCGAGGGACAGGTACAGGTTGCGCACCAGAATCTGGCCTTCGCCGGGCTGTTCGGCGGGTACTGCCTCGAAGCTGAAGTCGTCACGGCGCACGGCGCCGACCGGGCGTTTGGCAAGCAGGAAGCGGCGGTTGGTCTGGGTCATGGCGGGTCCTTGTGGGCAGTTGATCGGTGTAGGGGCAATTTACCTTGCTGATGCAGGTTGTAGCGCAAAATCACTGGTAGGCATGGTAGCTCAACCGTGGGTGTGATGATGCTGCACTGGGGGGGAGGGGGTGACTATGCTCTGGGGCAGAGGGTGGGTGATGGTGGGTGGGTGTTTGGCGCGGCATTGGGTAATGGCCGGCAGGTGTTCGGCGGAAGATGTTTGGTGGCCGGGAGATCGAGCGCCGCCCGCGCGGCGCATCGCGAGCAACGCTCGCTCCTACGTTTGTTTCGGGCCAATTATTCCTGGGGCAAACGCGCGCGACCGCCTTTGGCGCATGGCGCGATATCGCGTCGAACAAACAAGGCGGTCGCGCGCGCCTGTCACAGGCGTTACTGGCCAAAAACAAACGTAGGAGCGAGCGTTGCTCGCGATGCGCCGCGCGGGCGGCGCTCGATCTCACAGGCGCCACCCTCTCCAGCCCTGCACCTAGCGGCCCTGATGCAACCCCAACAACAACCAGGAGCAAACGATGAGCATGACCTTTTCCGGCCAGGTAGCCCTGGTCACCGGTGGTGCCGCGGGTATCGGCCGGGCAACGGCGCTGGCCTTCGCCCGTGAAGGCTTGAAGGTGGTGGTGGCCGACCTCGACCCAGTCGGCGGTGAGGCCACGGTGGCGTTGATTCACGAGGCGGGCGGTGATGCGATGTTCATCGCCTGCGACGTCACTCGGGAGGCGGGTGTGCGCCAGTTGCATGAGCAGCTCATCGCCGCCTATGGCCGCTTGGACTATGCCTACAACAATGCCGGTATCGAGATCGAGCAGGGCCGCTTGGCCGAGGGCAGCGAGGCGCAGTTCGACGCCATCATGGGCGTCAACGTCAAAGGGGTGTGGCTGTGCATGAAGTATCAGTTGCCATTGCTGCTGGCCCAGGGCGGTGGGGCGATCGTCAATACTGCGTCGGTGGCGGGGCTGGGGGCGGCGCCGAAGATGAGCATCTACAGTGCCTCCAAGCACGCGGTCATCGGCCTGACCAAGTCGGCGGCCATCGAGTATGCGAAGAAGGGCATCCGGGTTAACGCGGTGTGCCCGGCGGTGATCGATACCGACATGTTCCGCCGTGCCTATGAAGCGGACCCGCGCAAGGCGGAATTCGCGGCGGCGATGCACCCGGTGGGGCGCATCGGCAAGGTGGAGGAGATTGCCAGCGCGGTGCTGTACCTGTGCAGCGATGGGGCAGCCTTCACCACGGGGCACAGCTTGACAGTGGATGGTGGGGCTACGGCGATCTGACAAGTCCGGGGCGTGTGATCTTTTTTTGTAGGAGCGGCCTTGCGTCGCGAAAGGGCCGCAGAGCGGCCCCAGCATCCTTTGCCAAAACGCTGAAATCGTGGGGCCGCTCCGCGGCCCTTTCGCGACGCAAGGCCGCTCCTACAAGGGTCAGCTGCGTACTTGGGGCTGCGGGCTTTGCGCTGCAGCAGTCCGCGCAGACAACCACAACGCCAACCCAACCAGCACGCACCCCAGCAGCAGCACCCCACCAAACACCAGCAAGGCCATCCGTGACCCCAAGCGGTCGCTCAGCAACCCGGTAAAGATCACCGGCAAGCTGAACCCCAGGTACGCCAGCAAGAAGAACCCGGCACTGGCCCGGGTTTTTTCTGTGCCGGCCAGGTGGTTCACCGCCGCCAACCCGCCCAGGTAGATAAACCCGTAACACGCACTGCTGGCCGCCACCGCGCCCAGCAACACGGCCCCCAGTCGCCCAGCATCGGCCCCCCAGGCCAGCACCGCGTAACTGCACGGCAGAATCAGCAGCCCCAGCAGCGTGGCCTTGAGGCTCGACAGGCGACGTGCCATCGGCTGGAACAACAAGCCGCAGCTGATCACGCAGAAGGTCGAAAACCCCGACCAGGCACTCAAGCCATGCTGGCGCAAAATCCCCGGCAGCAGGGCGATGACCAAGCCAACGCAGGCCCAGGCCAGCAAGATGGCCAGGCCGTAGGCAACGCTGCCGCGGGGGTAGCACGGCAGCCGTAGCATGGCGCTGCGCTGTGTCGGGCGCGGGTCGGGCAGGCGCCAGACCAGCACCAGGGCAACGGCGGCGAGCAGCAGCTGCAGGTGGAAGCTGCCTGGGGTCAGGCTCGGGCCGCGCAGCAGGAACAGGCTGGTAAGCGCGGCGCCCAGGCCAAAGCCGAGCGAGGTGCTGGCGGTGACCCAGTTGGCGGCACGGGGGCTGCCGTCACTGCCCATCAGCTCGCCCATGTAGGCGGTTGCCGTGGCCGAGGCAAGGCCGGTGCCCAGGCCCAGGAACAGCCGCGCCAGGCCGAGGGTTTGCAGGCTGGGGGCGAGTAGCATGAGCACGGTGGCGATCATCGACAGGATCAGCGCGGCGATGATCATCGGGCGGCGGCCAACCCGGTCGGCCAGCCCGCCGAGGGCCAGGAGTACCGGGAGTACGCCCAGCACGTAGCCGGAGAAGGCCACGGCGGTGGCGGCGGCCCCCTGGCCGGAGAGGTCGGCGTAGGTGATGTAGAGCGGGGCCTGGAGGTTGACGGCGAGGGTGATCAGGCACAGGGCGAAGGCCAGTCTGGCGGGGGCGCGGGGCATGGGTAAGATCCTGGTTTTTTTAAGGGCAGTGCCGGCCTCTTCGCGGGCAAGCCCGCTCCCACAGGTACAGCGCGCGGTTCAATGGGCTGTGAAAAATTCGGGTAGGAGCAGCCTTGTGCTGCGAAGAGGCCAGTGGCAGCAGTCAAGATTTCCGGTGTTTTCACCGGCCTCTTCGCGGGCAAGCCCGCTCCCACAGGTACAGCGCGCGGTTCAATGGGCTGTGAAAAATCCCGGTAGGAGCAGCCTTGTGCTGCGAAGAGGCCAGTGGCAGCAGCCAAGATTTCCGGTGTTTTCACCGGCCTCTTCGCAGCACAAGGCTGCTCCTACCCGAATCGCGTGCGATGTGAGGGCCGTGCTGGTGTGGCAACAATGATTCCAATCAGCCCCCGCAACCAGACACACCGCCACCCCATTTATGCTTAACTGTTCGCTCAAAACCTGCGAACACTTGCCATGCACTTCCCTCTAGACCGCACCAGCACCACGCCCTTGGTGCAGCAACTCACCGACCACCTGCAAACCTGGATCGGTCACCAACGCCTGCGCCCCGGCGCCCGTCTGCCGTCGATCCGTGCGTTGGCGCGCAGCCAGGCGGTCAGCGCGTCTTGTGTGATCGAGGCCTATGATCGCCTGGTCGCCAGCGGCTGGCTGGAGGCGCGGCATGGCACTGGCTTTTTCGTCGCCGAGCGCAAACCGGTGGGCGAGGCGGACGATGGCTTGCCCTGGGGCGAGGCTGGCGATGGCCACTGGCGGCAGTTTCGCGAGGGCCATGACGAGCTGCTCAAGCTCGGCTGTGGCTGGTTGCCCAACAGCTGGCGTGCGGCCACCGAGCTGGCCCAGGCGGTACGCCAGGTCAGCCGCGGCAACCCGCAGGACCTGTTCGACTACTGCCCACCGCTGGGCCTGGCCAGCCTGCGTCAGCAACTGCACAAGCGCCTGGCGCGCCAGGGCATCGCCGCCGGCCCCGAACGCATCCTCACCACCCAAGGCGCCAGCCATGGCCTCGACCTGCTGGTGCGCACCTTGCTGCGCCCTGGCGATACGGTGCTGGTGGAAAACCCTGGTTACTACAACCTGTACAACCTGCTGCGCCAGCACCAGGTGCGCATGTTGCCCGTGCCACGCCTGGCCGAAGGCCCAGACCTGGCGGCGCTGGAGCGCTTGCTGGCCGAACACCGCCCGCGTTGCCTGTTCATCAACAGCCTGTACCACAACCCGACCGGCACCAGCCTGACCCCCAAGGTTGCCTACCGCCTGCTGGAGCTGGCCCGCGAGCACGACCTGCGCATCATCGAAGACGATATCTACGCCGACTTCCAGGAAGGCCCGGCCACGCGCCTGGCCACGCTGGACAGCGAACAGCGGGTCATCTACATGGCCAGCTTTTCCAAAACCCTCAGCAGCTCGCTGCGGGTCGGCTACCTGGTCGCCGACCCGGCCCTGCTGGCGCGGCTGGCCGAGCTGAAGATGGTCAGTGGCATCGGCACATCGCGCTTCGCCGAGCAGGTGGTGGGGCAGATGCTTGCCAACGGCAGCTACCGCAAAAGCGTGCAACGCCTGCGGGTGCGCATGGGCCAGCACATGGCCAAGTTGCTCGGGCAGCTGGAGCAGGCGGGGTGGGAGGTGTTCTGTGAGCCTTACGGCGGTATGTTCGTGTGGGCGCGGGTACCCGGGCGTGACGTTGCCAGCCTGGAGCGGCTGGCCCTGGAGCATGCGGTGCTGCTCACCCCTGGCAGCGCCTTCGATTACCAGGGCGCGACCAGCGATTGGCTGCGCATCAATGTCGCTTACGGGCAGGATTCCCGCGCCCAGGCCTTCTTCAAACACGCAGGGCGACCTCCAGCACCCTGAAAGCGACACGCTCATAGCTATTTGACACTATTCTGGCGTCAGGCCCTTGTGAGTGCACGGGTATCGTTGCCACGCTTGGCCTTCGGCAAAACCTGACAAGGTGAAGGGGAATCGGCGATGGGCGCGACCAAGCACGGTGTTCTGGCCAACCTGGGCATGGCCCGCAAGCTCGGCCTGGGCTTTACCTTGGTGCTGTTGTTGACGCTGGCGGTGGCGGCCATCGGCATCGCCGCGCTGCACAGCGTGGGCCAGCGCTTCGACGGCTTGCGCCAGCTGGCCCAGGTCAATACCGACCTGCTCAGGTTGCGCCAGCACGAACAAACCTTTGCCATGAGTTCCGACATCAAGCAGGCCGAGGCCTTGCGCACGGGCCTGCAGGGCTTGGCCGAGCGCGCCCGTGGCTTGCCGGCGCTGGCGGCGGCCGAGGCTGAGCTAAGCGCCTATGGCCAGGCGTTCGAGGCCTTTGTCGAAGCGGTGCAGGCCAAGGAGCTGGCGCTGGACATGGCCAGTTGGTCGGTGTCCAGCGTGGCCAACAACCTGGATGTGCTGCAGGCCGGGCTGGCCGACGACGGCACCTACACCCTCAAACAATCCCAGGGCCAGCAGGGCGGCGAGTTTCTGGAGCAGGCCGCGCAGGTGGCGCAGGTGTCGCGGCTGATGCTGCAAGCAATGGACGAAGCCCGCGTGCGTCTGGACAAGAGCCGCAAGGGTGAAGAAGGCGCGGGCCAGACGCGCATCGCCCAGACCCTCGAAGCCGCAAGCCTGGTTGAGCAGCTCAAGGCCGCCGTCAGTGATGCCGGGTACCAGAGTGTGCTGGGCGAAGTGGCTGGGCACATCGGCAGTTTCTCCGACAAACTCAACGAATACACCGACCTGCTGGCCAAGGAACAGGGCCTGAAGGCGCAGCTGCAGGCGCGGGCCGAGCAGGTCACCGGCCGGGTCGACCAGGCCTACCTGGCGCAGGAGCAGGCCCTGCAAGGTGAGTTGTCGCGCAATGCCCTGGCCATCGCCCTGGCCACGGGGCTGGCGCTGTTGGTGGATGTGCTGGCGGCCTGGCTGATCACCCGTGCAGTGGTCGGCCCGCTCAAGCGCGTCATCGTCCGTGCCCAGCGCATTGCCGCGGGCGAGTTGAGCCTGGAGGCAGAAGCGCCGCGCCGCGACGAGGTGGGGCAGCTGATGCAGGCCATGCAGCAGATGGCGGCCGGGCTGTCGGGCATTGTCAGTGGGCTGCAGCAGGGTATCGAGCAACTGGCCGGCAGTGCGCAGGCGCTGTCGGCGGTGACCGAGCAGACCAACCGCGAGGTGGGCAGCCAGAAGGAGGAGACCGAACAGGTGGCCACCGCCATGCAGCAGATGACGGCTACCGTGCACGATGTGGCGCGCAATGCCGAGGAAGCGGCGCAGGCGGCTCAGTCTGCCGATGACAAGGTCGAGTCTGGGCAAGTGGTGGTGCGTCAAAGCATGCAGCGTATCGAGCAGTTGGCGTCGGCTGCCGAGACGGCCAGTGCCGGCATCGACAGCCTCAGTGCCGAGATCCACACCATTGGCGATGTACTGGAAGTGATCAAGAGCGTCGCCGAGCAGACCAACCTGCTGGCGCTCAATGCCGCGATCGAAGCGGCGCGTGCGGGCGAGCAGGGGCGTGGTTTTGCGGTGGTGGCCGATGAGGTGCGGGCCTTGGCCCGGCGTACCCGGCAATCGACCGAGCAGATCGAGACCCTGGTGGGGAGCTTGCGCGGCAACGCCCAGCAGTCGGTGGCGCAGATCCGCGGCAGTACCGAGCTGGTGCGTTTGGCGGTGGCGGATGTGTTGCAGACTGAAAGTGCGCTGGGCAGCATTGCCTCGGCGGTTTCAATGATCCAGCAGATGAACCAGCAGATTGCCGCCGCGGCCGAGCAGCAGAGCTCGGTGGCCGAAGAGATCAGCCGCAGCGTTACGCAGATCCGCGGCAGTGCCGATCAGGCGGCGTTGGCGATGCAGGACAATGCCAGGTCGAGTGTCGAACTGGCGCAGTTGGGTACGGACTTGAAGGGGATGGTGGGGCATTTCAGGTTGTAGGTGCTTGGCGGGGCAGGTGTGTCGGTATTGAGATCGAGCGCCGCCCGCGCGGCGCATCGCGAGCAACGCTCGCTCCTACGTTTGTTTCGGGCCAGTTATTTCTGGGGCAAACGCGCGCGACCGCCTTGGCGCATGGCGCGATATCGCGTCGAACAAACAAGGCGGTCGCGTGCGCCTGTCACAGGCGTTATTGGCCAAAAACAAACGTAGGAGCGAGCGTTGCTCGCGATGCGCCGCGCGGGCGGCGCTCGATCTCAACCCCGACGCCGATCTCCCGTCATACCCTACGCGGATTCAAAATCATCAACGTCAAAACCCCCGCCACAATCCCCCAGAACGCCGACCCGATCGAGAACAGCGTCAACCCCGACGCCGTCACCATAAAGGTAATCAACGCCGCCTCACGCTCGCGCGCCTCGCCCATGGCCACGGTCAGCCCGTTCATGATCGAGCCAAACAACGCCAAGGCCGCAATCGACAGCACCAGCTCTTTCGGCAATGCCGCAAACAGCGCCGCCAACGTTGCCCCGAACACCCCGGCAATGCCATAGAAAATCCCGCACCACACCGCCGCGGTGTAGCGCTTGCTCGGGTCTTCATGGGCATGTGGCCCGGTGCAGATCGCTGCGCTGATCGCCGCCAGGTTCACCCCGTGCGAGCCAAACGGTGCCAGTAGCAACGAGGCAAACCCGGTCGCCGAAATCAACGGTGAAGCCGGTACCTGGTAGCCATCGGCCCGCAGCACGGCCACGCCGGGCATGTTTTGCGAGGTCATCGCCACCACGAACAGCGGAATCCCAATGCTGATGGTCGCCCCCAGCGAGAAGCTCGGCGTGGTCCACATCGGCGTGGCCACTTCCAGGCGGAAGCCGCTGAAGTCCAGCAGGCCAAGGGCGCCAGACAGCGCCGTACCGACCAGCAACGCGGCCAGCACGCAGTAACGCGGCGACAGGCGCTTGACCAGCAGGTAGCTGAAGAACATGCCCAGCACCAGCACGGTGCGGTGCTGCGCGGCGACGAAGATCTCGCTGCCGATCTTGAACAAGATACCCGCCAGCAGCGCCGAGGCCAGCGAGGCCGGAATACGTTTGACCAAGCGCTCGAAGCTGCCGGTCAGGCCGCAGATCAGCACCAGCACGGCGCAGGTGATGTACGCCCCGATGGCCTCGCCATAGCTGACGCCGCCCAGGCTGGTGATCAGCAGCGCAGCGCCTGGGGTCGACCAGGCCACGGTGATCGGCGTGCGGTAGCGCAGCGACAGGCCAATGCTGCACACCGCCATGCCGATCGACAGCGCCCAGATCCAGGACGAAATCTGCGCAGTGGTCAGCCCGGCAGCCTGGCCGGCCTGAAACATCAGCACCAGTGAGCTGGTATAGCCGGTGAGCATGGCAATGAAGCCGGCGACCACCGCCGACGGGGAGCTGTCTGCCAGGGGCCGCAGGCGTGCGGAAGTGGCATCGGTCATGAACAAAATCCTTGTAAAGGTGTAAGCAGTTTTTTCAGACTAACGCGAGCAAGGTTGATCCTTGCCATACAGCGGCCATTGCTTTTAGCCGTACAGTCGCCAACTATTGGGCACGAATGCGCAACTGCATGGGAGGGGAGGGGTGATGTACAAGGTCTATGGCGATTACCAGTCGGGCAACTGTTACAAGGTCAAGCTGATGCTGAGCCTGCTGGGCCGGCCGTATGAGTGGCACCCGGTGGATATTCTAAAAGGCGAAACCGAGACGCCTGAATTTCTGGCGATGAACCCCAATGGCAAGGTGCCGGTGCTGGAGCTGGAAGACGGCACGTACCTGTGGGAATCCAATGCCATTCTCAACTTCCTCGCCGACGGCAGCGAGTTCCTGCCCACTGAGCCGCGGTTGCGCACGCAGGTCTTGCAGTGGCAGTTTTTCGAGCAGTACAGCCATGAGCCGTATATTGCCGTGGCGCGGTTCATCCAGTTTTACCTGGGGTTGCCGGATGATCGGCTGGAGGAGTACCGCAAGCTGCACAAGGGCGGGTACAAGGCGCTGAAGGTGATGGAGCGGCAGTTGCAGATGACGCCGTATCTGGTGGGGCAGCAGTATTCGATTGCCGACGTGGCGTTGTATGCCTACACCCATGTGGCGCAGCAGGGTGGGTTCGACCTGACGGATTACCCGGCGGTCAGGGCCTGGCTGGAGCGCGTGGCCAGCCATCCGCGGCATGTGCCGATGGTGGGCTGAGCCTATTCGACTAGCCCGGGCGCGATTCCCCGCCTGGGCGCGATTCCTTGCCCGGGCGCGATTCCCCGCCTGGGCGCGATTCCTTGCCCGGGCGCGATTCCCCGCCTGGGCGCAATTCCCCGCCTGGGCGCAATTCCTTGCCCGGGCGCGATTCCTTGCCTGGCGCAATTCCCCGCCCGGGCGCAATTCCTTGCCTTGGCGCAATTCCTTGCCTGGCGCAATTCATTGTAGGAGCAGCCTTGTGCTGCGAAGAGGCCGGTGCAAGCCACAGAGATATCCTTAGCCTGCACCGGCCTCT
>NZ_JAPFCE010000176.1:0-467 GCF_026240895.1 Pseudomonas sp. DCB_AW | reverse complement strand
GAGAGTTTGGTACCGCCGCCACCATGGAGTTTGGGCTGAGCTGGCTTTTTCTTGTGGCTATTTTAAAAGGTGTCCAGTGTCAGGTGCAGCTGGTGCAGTCTGGCGCCGAAGTGAAGAAACCCGGCAGCAGCGTGAAGGTGTCCTGCAAGGCCAGCGGCGGCACCTTCAGCAGCTACGCCATCAGCTGGGTCCGCCAGGCTCCTGGACAGGGACTGGAATGGATGTGCGGCATCATCCCCATCTTCGGCACCGCCAACTACGCCCAGAAATTCCAGGGCAGAGTGACCTGCACCGCCGACGAGAGCACCAGCACCGCCTACATGGAACTGAGCAGCCTTCGAAGCGAGGACACCGCTGTGTATTACTGTGCGAGAGACACAGTGGTAGTACTCCACTGTCTGGGTGTACAAAAACCTCCCTGCACGCCTCTCTAACCTCACAATTCTGTGCCAATGAGACCAAACTCT
>NZ_JAPFCE010000067.1:0-27451 GCF_026240895.1 Pseudomonas sp. DCB_AW | reverse complement strand
GCCGGTGCAAACACCATGGATCTAAGGTGTTTGCACCGGCCTCTTCGCAGCACAAGGCTGCTCCTACAGGTTCAGCGCTAGCTACAGTTAGCGTTTGCCGCTACGAATCATCTCCATGAAGGCCGGCATCGCCGCGTCCTTGTCTGCCAGGATCCGCGCCATGTGCGGGTGCTCGCGCATTTTCTCCAGCAATGCCTTGGCCTCGGGGAAGTCCGCGAGGAAGTCGAGGTTCAGCACCTTCTTGCCCACCGCGTAGGCCAGGTCGACCGAGAAGCAGAACATCAGGTCGGCAATGGTCAGCTGCTCACCCGCCACATAGGGTGCGAAGCGCCCATTGCGCTTGAGCGTGGCGAAGCCGGCCAGCAAGTCGGCACGGGCGCGTTCCTTGATCAACGGCTCTACCGCCATGCCAAAGAAGGACTCGGCATAGCAGGTACGCGCCGGCAGCTCGATGTACAGCTCGATTTCCTTCAGCAGCTCACGCACCTTGGCCTGCTCGAACGGGTCCGTTGGCAGTAGTGCCTTGCCGCCTTGGGTCTGCTCGATGTAGTCGAGGATCACACTGGTTTCGCTGATAAAGCCGTGCTCGGTTTCCAGTACCGGTACCTTGCCCCGCGGGCTGACTTCCAGTGCCTTGGGCGCCTGGCCGCCGTAGAAGGTGACCTCCTCGAAAGGCAGGCCTTTTTCCAGCAGCGCCAGCTTGACCATGTTGTAGTAGTTGCTGACCGAGAATCCGTGAAGCTTGAGCATGGGGTAACAGCCTCCAGGCCGTATGGGGATGGCCCGGCTTTTATAGCCCCTGCGCCAGCGCCTGACCAGCGTCATGCACCCGGTCGATGACCGGACATTGCCAGCACAGGCATGGCAAACTGTATGCCCCATCACAGGAGTACCGCCATGAGCGAGCCCACCGACATCGACAATGACGACGAAGCCTTCGCCGAGGCAACGCTGACACAGGCCATCGAGAACCAGATCGAAAGCGGCGAGCCGCCTGCCGCCAAAGCCACCTTCAACAAGCTCACCCTGGTCGGCTACGCGCGCGAGGACATCCTCAACCTGATGGCCCATGTGTTGGCCTTCGAGATCGACAACATGCTGGTGGAAGACCGCGCCTTCAATAGCGAGTGGTATGAAAACGCCCTGCGCGCCCTGCCCGAGCTGCCACCTGAGATGGATCAAGGCGACGACGAATAACCCGACTACACTCGAAGGTCAGGCACCGATGACGGTGCCGCCATCCTCGTCTGGAAGTCAGGAGTCGCCATGTCCTTTACCCCCGATCTGATCGCCGAACTGGAAGTCCTCGCGCTGTTCAAGCACGACAGCAGCCAGGAAGGCATCAAGATAAACAGCCACGCCTCCCCTGCCCTGATCGCGGCCGCTCAGCGCCTGTTCGAGAAAGGGCTGACCGATCAACCCGATGGTGGCTACCTGACCAGCCTGGGTCATGACGCCGTCGACAGTGTTCAACTGCTGCAGAACATTCTCAAGGCGCCACAACCGGCCTGATCGAACAGGTTTACCAGGAGGGCGGCCTTAGCTGGCCGCCGCCCTGCGCTTCTCGGCCAACCGCGAGCGCCCGTACAGGAACACGATGGCCAGCAATGCCACCGCCTGGGCTGCCAGCGAGTAGGCATCGGCATGAATGCCCAGCCAGTCGAACTCGAAGAACGCCACCGGCCGCGTGCCCAGCACCCCGGCCTCTTGCAGTGCCTTGACGCCGTGCCCGGCGAATACCACCGACAGCGCGCACAACAGCGCCGCGTTGATGCTGAAGAACAGCGACAGCGGCAGCTTGGCCGAACCGCGCAAAATCACCCACGCCAACCCCACCAGCAGCACCAGCGCCGTCGCGCCCCCTGCCAGCACCGCCTGATGCCCGGCAGGCCCCGCCTGCAGCCACAGGGTTTCGTAGAACAGGATCACTTCGAACAGCTCGCGGTACACCGAGAAGAACGCCAGCACGGCAAAGCCGAAGCGCCCGCCGCCACTGACCAGGCTGCTCTTGATGTAGTCCTGCCAGGCCGCAGCGTGGCGGCGGTCGTGCATCCATACCCCCAACCACAGCACCATGACCGCAGCAAACAGCGCCGTGCAGCCTTCCAGCAGCTCGCGCTGGGCACCGCCCACGTCGATCACATAAGCCGCCAGGGCCCAGGTGACAAAGCCGGCTACCAGCGCCAGGCCCCAGCCGATATTGACGCTGCGTACAGCCGACTGCTGGCCGGTGTTGCGCAGGAAGGCCAGGATCGCCGCCAGCACCAGAATCGCTTCAAGGCCTTCACGCAGCAAAATCAACAGCCCGGAAATGTAGCTCAGCGACCAACTCAGGCCATCGCTGCCCAGCAGTTTGGCGGCCTGGCCGAGCTTGGCCTTGGCTTCGGTCAGGCGCTGCTCAGCCTGGGCCACTGGCAAACCGTCCTGCAGTGACTGGCGGTAAGCCATGAGGGATTTTTCGGTGTCTTTGCGCGCTTGGGTATCGATGTTGTCCAGCGAGCTTTCCACCAGCTCGAACCCTTCCAGGTACGCGGCCACCGACAGGTCATACGCCTGGTCGTGATCGCCTTCGCGGTAGGCGGCCAGGCTTTTATCCAGGGTGCTGGCAGTGTACTCGAGCAACTGCGCCGGGCCGCGTTTGACCTGCGGCGGCTGGGCACGCTGGGCACGGAACGCGTCCAGCGCACTGGCGCCTTCGTTGGCCGCGACTTCGGCCGGGGTCTGGCGGGCAAGGTCGGCCAGGTTCCAGACCTTGTCACCTTTGGCGGCTTCAGGCTGGGCCGTGAAGCTTGCCACATAGGCAGCGACGTCCCAGCGCTGACGCTCATCGAGCTGATCGGCGAACGATGGCATCTCGGTGCCTTCGATGCCCAGGCCAAGGGTGTTGTACAGGTCGAACAGGCTCAACTGGTCAAGCCGCTCGACGCTGCGCAGGTTAGCGGGCGGCGGTTCCAGGCCGACACCGGCCGGGCCATCGCCGGCGCCGGTATCGCCATGGCAGATCGAGCAGTTCTGCGCATACAGCGAAGCCCCGCGGGCCGGGTCCGGGGTGATCACCGGGGCCTGGCTAACCTCGTAGGCCACCGCCAGGCGCGCGCCCAACTGGCGGGCCTGACGGGCAACGGCGGCGCCTTCATGACGCTGCTCAATGGCCTGGCGCAACCCCTCTACGCCCTGCTCCAGTGCCGTTTGCTCAGCATGCGCCGGCAAACCTTTGACCAGTTCGGCCAGTAACGCAGTGAATTCCTGTTGCTCGCGGTATTCACCCTCGTCGATCACCTTGCCATCGCGCACGGTCGGCGGGTAGTCGGCACCGATGTAATCGAGCAGGTGCAAGGCCTTGGCGGCCTCGGCGGGGGCTTCGGCCAGCACCACGGTGCTGCACAGCGCCAGCACTGGGCCAAGCAGTAAAGCAGGCAGCCAGGCAAGCAGACGGGAACGGGTTTTCATGGCCAGTCTCGGAGGGAATGCGAAAGAGAACATTGTTCACTTCCACTTTCCTTTGCTCAAGGCTCGCCAGCGGATTTCATGAAAAATCTTGTGACAAATGAACTTCAACCCAGGAGGCGCGTTGATTCTTGTAGAAGGCGTCGAACCTGAGGCGCAGGTATTGTCAGAAAAAAATCGGGGAAAATGCTAAAAATCAGAATTTTCATGGCGCAGTGAGAAAAAACTTGAGGATCAAGCCGATTATGAGGATTTCCATAAAGTCGAACCCAGTGCGCACAGAGCATTGCATCGAGAGGGCTGCAAGGCAGCCCTGTATTCACTAGAAAACTACTGAACAGCCTTGGCCATCCCCCGCTCCATATCGTCGATCAATGCCTTGGCCATCTCGCTGAGAATCCGCGCTGCACTGCCGGCCACGCGGTCATTCTCCATTTCCGCTTCGGTGGTCAGGTGGCGGATGCAGCCGAGCAGTACGGACAACTGAGAGAAGGCGTGGTTGAAGGGGACGTCAGGTTGCAGGCGGAACAGGTCGAAGGTTTCCTCGCCTGCGGTGGAAGACGCTGTGGGATCGTCGCGCATCTTGTCGTTCCTCGGCTTAGGCGCTGGCGCGGGTTTGGTCGCACAGGGCGTTGATCATCCGGCACAACAGGCGGATGTTCATGCCCATCGCGTCACGCATCAGGCCAGGGCTGCTGTCTAGCAGGGCGGAGGTGGTCTGCTCCACGGTCAGGGTCAGGGCGCGGATCAGCAGGTCGCACGTTTCGGCGCAGGGAGGGTCTTGGAGCGTGATGAGGGGTGGGTCGAGCAGAAGGAGGGTTGAGGGCGGTGGGTCGGGGACGATTTTTTTCATGGTGGGGCACCTATGGCATGCGGATAGGTAACTGCCTTCCTTTTCGTCTCACGGATCTGGGTGGCAGTCATACGCGGGGTGAGACCCGGGTCCATAGGCATACCCGGCCAGACCGAAGCCTGCCCGCGTACGACCGCCATTAAGCGATGTGCTATAGAACCGGGTGTCTCACGCCCGATCGCCTTGCGAGGCGACCCGAGGACATTATTCCTGGGGCATCTCCCCGCCTAGACAGCACCTTCCGACAGGCGCGTAGGATAGTTCGCCTGATAGCGAGAGCTGAAGCATTTGGTTTCAGATTCGGAAATGTCTTACGTATTCGGGGTGTTCGGCGTTAGAGGTTCGGCGCCCTCAAGACCGAGCGCCGCCCGCGCGGCGCTTCGCGGGGCAAGCCCGCTCCCACATTTGTTTCGGGCCAATTTTCCTGAGGCATTGGCACGCGCCCCCTTGGCGCCCGCCTCAATATCGCGTCATACAAACAAGGCGGTCGCGCGCCGCCATCACAGGCGAAACTGGCCCGAAACAAATGTGGGAGCGGCGGTGCGGCGGTCCGACTTGCCCCGCGAAGCGCCGCGCGGGCGGCGCTCGATCTCATAGGCGCCGCAACCCTGTCGCCAAACACCTTCTCGCCACCACACAATGATCAAGGCTTGCCAGCAGCCCCCTTCCATCCCCCACCCAACGCCAAAAACACCCCAATCTGCCCCACCGCCACCTGGCTATTCGCCGCCGCCAACTGCGCGCGCATATCGGTATACGTCCGCGTCGCCTGCAAATCCGCCAGGAACGACTCACGGCCAGCCTGGTAATACCGGTGCGTCTGGTCCGCCGCTTCCTTGGCCGACTTCTCTGCCTCGGCCAATGCATCACGCCGGTCGAGCAAGGCGCTGTACTGCGCCAGCCGGGTCTGGGTCTCGCGGATGGCGTTCAACACCACGCCGTCAAAATGCGCCAGCGCCGCTTGGGTCGAGGCTTCGGCCATGCGGATGCGGGCACGGGTGCCGTTGGTGGGGATGGTCCAGCTGATCTGTGGGCCAAAGCCCCAGCGGTTGGTGGAGGGCTCGCCAAGGTTCTCGAGGATACCGATGGTGCCCACCTGGGCGCCGATGCTGATGTCCGGGTACAGCGCGCCCGTGGCCACGCCAATGTATGCGGTGGCGGCCGCCAGTTGGCGCTCGGCCTGGCGCACGTCGGGGCGGCGCTTGAGCAGCGCGGCACCGTCGCCTACCGGGATCAGTTGGGCCAGGTGCGGCAGTTCGGCGCAATCGGCGGTGCCGGCGGGCAACTGCTCGACCGGTTTGGCCAGCAGTGCAGCGAGGGTATACAAGCCGGTTTCGCGCTCGGCCTTGAAGCGTGGCAGTTCGGCGCGCAGGGATTTGAATTGGGTCTGCGAGCGGGTGACCTGGGTTTCGTCGCCACGGCCGGCATCGCGCAGGCGCTGGTTCAGCTTTACGCCTTGCTCCTGCAGGTCCAGCGACTCGCGGGCAATGTGGTATTCCTCGTTGGCCGAGCACACCTGGGTGTAGGCCTTGACCACATCCGCCACCAGGGTGATGCGTGCGGTGTCCGCGGCGGCCTGCACCGCGTCGGCGTTGGCCTTGGCCGCCTCGGTGCCGCGCTTGAAAGTGCCCCACAGGTCGAACTGGTAGGAGGCGCTGATGATGGCTTCACCGATATTGGCCACGGGTACCTTCTCGGGCAGCAAAAAGGCCTCGCCAGACTCCTGCAAGCGCTGGGCGCCAGCCTTGATGCCACCACTGAAACCGCCCTGCGACTCGGCCACTTCGACCTGGGCGCGAGCCTTGGCGATGTTGGCCGCAGCCACCTGCAGCTCGGTATTGGCGCTCAATGCCTGGCGCACCAGTTGGTTGAGGCGCTGATCCTGATACAGCTGCCACCAGTCTTCGGGCACCGGCGCCGATACCACACTGTCGGCGTCCTGGCGCAGCGGGCCGTTGAGGTCGCTGCGCTGCACGGCCGCGTCTTTCGGCACTTCGTAATCCGGGCCAACCAGGGCACAGGCACCGAGGGACAGGGCCATGCCCACCAGCATCAGGCGTTTCATGGGCGCTTGTCCTCGATGATCGACACCGTGGCCGTGCGCCCGGCGATCATGCGGAAGTCTTCCGGCACTTCGTCGAAGGCGATACGCACCGGAATCCGCTGGGCCAGGCGCACCCAGCTGAACGCCGGGTTGACGTTGGGCAGCAGGTTGGCGCCGCTGCTGCGGTCGCGGTCTTCGATGCCGGCGGCAAAGCTTTGTACGTGGCCGCGCAGGCGGGTGTTGTCGCCCATCACGCGGATGTCCACGGCATCACCGATGTGGATGCCACCGAGTTTGGTTTCTTCGAAGTAGCCATCGACGTGATACGAGGCGCTGTCGACCACCGACAGTACTGGGCGGCCGGCGGTGACGAATTCGTGGTTACGCGGGGCGCGGTCGTTGAGGTAGCCATCCACCGGGCTGCGCACCACCGAGCGATCGAGGTTGAGCTGGGCGGTATCGACGGCCACCTGTGCCTCGTTGACCGCCGAGCGGGCGCGGGCTTCGCGGGACTGGCTCTCTTCCAGTTGCTCGGCCGCGACCAGGTTGCCCAGCTTGCGGTTACGGCGCGTCTCGCGGGCAGCCTGGGCCAGGGTTTCCTCGCGCTCGGCGAGGGTCGCCTTGGCCTGGCGCAGGGCCAGGCTGAAGCGGTCCTGGTCGATGGTGAACAGCACGTCGCCGCGCTTGACCACCTGGTTGTCACGCACCTCAACCTTCTGGATCAGCCCGGACACATCCGGGGCGATCTGGATCACATCGGCGCGGATGTGGCCGTCGCGGGTCCAGGGGGCGAACAGGTAGTAGCCCACCATCTGCCACACGAGCACGGCGGCGAAACTCACGACCAGCAAGGTCAGGACCACACGGCCCAGGGTCAGCAAAGGTTTTTTCATGGCAGCATCAGGTTTCGGCAAAAGTGGTCGACCGCGCCCAGCATCACGGCGTAGAGGGCAACGTTGAACAAAGCCCGGTGCCAGACCAGGCGGTAAAAATGCAGGCGCACAAGCAAGGCGTGCACGCCCAGAAACAGCAGGTAGGTGAACACCATCATCACCAGCAGCGTGGGCAGGAACACCCCACTGATATCCAGATCACCGATCACAGTGGGGCTCCATCGATGCCGGGGGGCAGTTGCGGTTGTTCGGTCGGCTCGAGCATCACCTCGACCCCAGGCAGCAAGGCCAAGCGCAGGCCACTCAGGGCATGCAGCAGGTGCACGCGGGCATCGCCGCGGTCGTTGTGGTCGTCCAGCGCCAGCCCTTGCCGCGCGCGCTCCATGTTGCGCAGCAACGTGGCCGGGGCGTGCAGGCGTTGGTTGGCGCGCAGGCAGGCGGCGTAGTGGGCGCCGACTTCCTCGATGACCGTGGCCAGGCGCTCACGGGCCTGCGGGTTGGCGCGGGGCATGTAGGCCAGCAGGTCGAGCAGGTTCAGGCCCACGCGCAGGTCACGCAGTGCCACGCCGCTGTCCTGGCCGGTCTGCGACAAGCGCGGCAGGTGCTGCATCAGGCGGTCGAGCATCTGTACGCCGACCTGGCGGTGTTCGGCCAGGGTGGCGGGCTGGGTCATCTCGACGATGTCGCGCCAGGCGAAGCGGGTCATGCGCTTGGCTGCCAACTCGACGCCGAACGGGCGCAGCAGCAAGGTCCAGATGAACGCGAACAGCAGCCCCACCGGGCCGGCCAGGTTGGCGTTGATGAAGGTCAGGAAGTCTGCGTCGTACGCGCCCTGGATGCTGATGAAGGTGGCGGTGTTGACGATGGTCAGCAAGGTGCCGAGGTAGAAGCGCGGCTGCACGGTCAGCGTGCCGACGCAGATGAACGGCACGGCGAATGCCAGCACCAGCATCGGGAAGTCGTGCAGGTTGGGCAGCACCAGGAACAGGTAGACGCTGGAGAAGATCACCGACATCAGCGTCCAGAAGAAGAACCGGTAGATCTGCGGCGCCGGGTCGTCCATCGCGGCAAAGAAGCTGCAGGCTACGGCGGCGAGGATGACCGCACTGCCGCCGTCGTTCCAGCCGAGCAAAATCCACAAGCCGCTGGCGACGATGATCGCGGTGACAGTGGAGAACACCGAGTACAGCATCAGGCCCCGGTCGAAGAAGGGCGTGAGGCGGCTCAGGCGCCAGTGGCGGTATGCGGCGCGCCAGGGCGTGGCGTCATCCTTGCGCAGGGCGTGCTGGAGGGTGCAGCAGTCTTGCCAAAGGTCGACCCACTCGGTCAGGCGATACAAGGCGTTGGACAGCAACAGGCCGGCGCGCTGGTCCAGTGCGGCGGCGCTGGGTTGCAGGCGGGTGATCTGCTCGTGCAAGGCGGCCCAGGGCGCCAGGGAGGCATCGTCGGCAGTGCCTTTGAGCCACTCGCGGGCCTCGGCCAGCAACGGTTGCAACTGGGCGAACTGCACGGGCGCGCGGCCTTCGAGGGCGACCAGGGCGTCGTCCAAGGCGTCGATCACCGGCAGCAGGTGGATCATCCGCCCACGCAGCTCGCTGGCGTTCTTCAAGGTGTGAGGGCCGGCACCCTCGTGGCCGAGCTGGCCGATCATCATTTCCAGGGTGTTGAACGTGGCCACCATCGAGGCACGCATGCCGCCCACCTTGTCGGCGGCGACGTCACGGGCCAGGTAGGTATCACTGTAGCGGATCGCCTCGGCAAACCAGTTGCCGGTCGAGCCAACCACCACCGGGGCCAGGCGGCGCGGCCAGAAGATTGCACCGACCACGGCCGCGCAGACGATGCCCAGGCAAATTTCCTGAGCCCGCGACGATGCCACATCGAACACCGCGGTGGGGTTGTCGACCACGGCCAGGGCAATCATCGGTAGCGTGTAGCCCGCCAGCATCAGCACGTAGTTGTTGGCGGTGCGCAGGTTCAGCGAGAGGAACAGCAAGGTGCCGGTCCACAAGGCGATGGCGACGCTCAGCAACAGCGGCGATTGCACCAAGGGTGGCACCAGGAATATCGCCCCGCCGGCCCCGAGCAAGGTGCCCAGGGCGCGGTACAGGGCCTTGGAACTGGTCGGCCCGACGAACGGGCTGGAGACGATGTAGACGGTCGCCATCGCCCAGTACGGGCGCGGCAGCTGCATGAGCAGGGCAATGTACAGGGCGATCATCGACGCGGCGAAGGTGCGCACGCCGTAGAACCAATCGCGGGCTGGGGGGACCGAGCTGAAGAATCCGTTCATGCTGCCCCGCCGGGTGTGCCGAGGCCGGCGGCTTCGAACGCGCGCAGCACGCGCAAGGCGGCCTCAAGGTCAGCCTGGTCGATGCCCTGCAGCACCTCACGGCGCAAGCGCACCAGCTCAGCTTCGATGGATTCGGCCAAGGCGCGGCCTTCGGCGGTCAGGCTCAGGGCCTTGGCGCGGCGGTCGAGAGGGTCCTCGCTGCGGCACACCAGCCCGGCTTTGCACAGCTGGTCGAGCAGGCGTACCAGCGACGGGCTTTCAAGGCCGGCGGCCTGGGCCACCGCCACCTGATGCACACCGTCGCCCAGGCGCACGATCATCAACAGCGGCGCGGCGCAGGCTTCAGAAATGCCATAGCCAGTCAGGGCCGCGTGGCAGATGCGCCGCCAATGGCGAGCGGCAACCACCATGCCGCTGCTGACTTGCAGGCGCAGGAGATCAAGGGTCATGAAGGGAACCAAGGATATTCATAGTTTGCTAACTATCAATATACGCCTCGCCCTCCCCCTGTCGTCAACAGTGGGCGACGGGTAGCGTGGGTGAAATTCTGTTCATGCGTGGTCTTTAGCCCGCGAGAGCAACTGTGTTGCACATTCCCTGTGGGAGCGGGTTTACCCGCGAACACCGGCGAAGCCGGTGCCATGTACCGCGTTGCCTGCTTCGCGGGTAAACCCGCTCCCACAGGGCCCGCGACCTCCCACTGCACAGGTTCAGGGCTGGACCTGGTCTTCCAGCTTCATCGTCAGCGCCAGCGTGCTGCCCATCTGCACGGCCCGGTCGCGCCAGTCGAGGTAACGCGCGCGGTCGCGGCTGCTGAAGTGCACCGCCAGCTCCTCGGCCGCCTGCATCACCCCTGCCGCAGCCGCCAGCTCAAGCCAATAAAGCGCGCCTTTGATATCAGCCTCCACATACAGGCCATGCATCAGCCGGTACCCCACCTCGAACCGGCACCGCGCTTCGCCCCGCTGGGCACCGCGCAAAAACCATTGGTAGGCCTGTATCAGGTCGACCTGCCAGTCCAGGTCGCCATCGCACACTTCTTCTTCATACAAGTCACCGAGCGCGGCGGCAGCATGCAACATACCGCGGTCAAACGCCTGCCGATAACACTCGGCCGCCTGCACGTAGGACGTGTCGATGCCTTTGCCGAAGTAATGCTGCTGGCCCAGGTTGAACCAGGCCGCGGCGTTACCCTGCAAGGCCGCCATGCGCAACAGGTGGCCGGCCAGCACGGTGTCGGCACGCCAGTACTTGCCATTGAGCCAGATCCAGCCGAGGTCATTCAGTGCAGCCACGCTGCCTTGCAGCGCTTGGCGGCGCAGGTCGGCATACACACCCTGCAAATCGCTGGCCTCGTCCAGGCGGCTGACCAGCAACGACCGCTGGCTGGGCAGCCCGACCCCGGCAAACAGCCGATGACGCCTCCCAGCAGGGGCTGGCGGGGCGATGACCCGCTCTGGCAGAAGACGGGCAAGCAGCGAATGGATATTGCTGGCAGCAGACATGTTCATCCTCATTGAACGACACACAACCTCGACCTCGGCTGTGATGAGGCGTGATTCTGCGTGACGTCACGACAAAACCTGTCGCGAACGATTCGGCACGAGGCAACCAAATGCGACTTCCTTGATCTGAGCAGGCTGTGGCCAATTGCCATGCCCCGCTCGTGCCGCCATCCTATTGCGGCAAGCCTAGACAAGGACGTTATCTTTTGCCGTTCGCCACCACTCGCGCCACCCTCAGTCGTCAGTGGGCGCTGCTGCGCCAACTGCCCAGCCGCTCCCCAGGCATCACCAGCGCCGAGTTGGTGTGGCGCCTGCGTGATGTGGGGTTCAATGTCAGCAAACGCACGGTTGAGCGCGACCTCAACGAGTTGTCGCTGATTTTTCCGCTGGAGCGCAATGACAAGAGCATACCGTTCGGCTGGCACTGGTCGTCGAGTGCCGTGGGCGAGCTGCGCGGCAATTTCGACTTGCTGACGTACTTGCGCGGTGATGCGCTGCAGCCGGCCCAAGGCGAGGGGGTAGAGCTGGTGGCGCGGGTCAGTGATGCCTTGGCGCGGCAGTTGCGCGAGGCGCCGTTGAGCAGCGACATGCAGCTGACGGCGCTGGAGCATGGGCATCGGTTGCGGGCCACGGTAAGCGATGGCTGGCCGCTGCGTTGGTGGCTGCTGAGCCAGGGGGATGGGGTGGTGGTTGAGCAACCAGAGGGGTTGCGCGAAGAGATTGGCAAGATGCTGAGCAATGCGGCGGCTCAGTACCAGAATCCATAGCCTGTATCGGCCTCTTCGCGGGCAAGCCCGCTCCCACAAGGTCATCACCCACCTTGAAGGCGTGCAGCCCCTGTGGGAGCGGGCTTGCCCGCGAAGAGGCCGGGGCTGGCTTACTGGCTAGCGCTGCATCCCCCACCGCCGCACGGTCAGCCGCTCCAGGGTGTTGAACACCAACCCCTCGACCAGCAAACCAATCAAGATCACCACCGCCAACCCGGCAAACACCTTGTCGGTGTACAGCTCGTTGCGGTTCTGGAAGATGTACCAACCCAGCCCGCCCTTGCCGCTGCTGGCGCCAAACACCAGTTCGGCGGCAATCAAGGTGCGCCAGGCAAACGCCCAGCCGATCTTCAAGCCTGACAGAATCGACGGCAAGGCCGCCGGCACCAGGATGTGCAGCACCAGGCGCAGGCCCTTGAGGCCATAGTTGCGACCGGCCATGCGCAACGTCTCGGACACCCCGAGAAAGCCCGCATACGTATTCAGCGCCAGCGCCCATAGCACCGAGTGCACCAGCACGAAGATCAGGCTGTTGTCGCCCAGGCCGAACCACAACAGCGCCAGCGGCAGCAAGGCGATTGCCGGCAAGGGGTTGAACATGGAGGTCAAGGTGCCCAGCAGGTCACGGCCAAGCTGGGTCGACACCGCCAGGCTGGTCAAGCCGAACGCCAGCACAATACCCAGCACATAGCCCTTGAGCAGGATCACCAGCGACACGCCGACCTTGGCGGGCAACTCGCCACTGAGCAGGCCGTCCCACAGCGCAGCAGAGGTTTGCAGAAAGCTTGGCAGCAGCAGGTCGTTGCCTTGATAGCGGGCCACGGCCTCCCACAGCGCGGCGATCACCACCAGGATGACAGCCTTGCGCAGCCAGCCTTGCTGCCACAAGCGCTGGGCTAAGGGCAGTTGGCGTTCCAGAGGCACACTGAGCAGCGGCTCCAGCTGCACCTCGTATTCCTGACGTACAGGTGTAGTGGTCATGGCTGAAGCTCCTGTCAGTAGGCGATACGGATATCGTTGAAGCCAAGGTCGTCGGCCTGCTCGGGCGTGTCCGCCTCATCGAACAACAGGCGATGGATACGCCGGGCACTGGCCTGGAAATCGGCGGCGCCCAGGCTGCCAAGGTCGTACTGATGGCTGTGTACCTCGGCCCGTACCCGGCCTGGGTGCGGCGACAGCAGCAAGATGCGGTTGCCGACCACCAGCGCTTCTTCGATGGAGTGGGTCACGAACAGCAGGGTAAAGCGCACCTCTTCCCACAGCAGCAGCAGCTCTTCCTGCATCTTGCGCCGGGTCAGCGCGTCCAGCGCGGCGAACGGCTCGTCCATCAGCAGGATCTTCGGCTGGGTGGCCAAGGCCCGGGCAATCGCCACGCGCGCCTTCATGCCGCCAGAAAGGGTGTGTGGGTAGGCATCGGCAAAGGCGGCCAGGCCGACTTTGTCCAGGTAGTGCAGCGCCCGGTCCTCGGCCTCGGCACGCTTGAGCTGGCCCGATACCAGCAAAGGGAACATGACGTTCTGCTTTACCGTCTTCCAGGGTGGCAACTGGTCGAACTCTTGAAACACCACGATGCGGTCAGGGCCGGGGCCTTTGACGGGCTGGCCCTGCAGCAGAATCTGCCCTTCCTGGGGCTCGATGAACCCGGCCACGGCCTTGAGCAAGGTGGACTTGCCGCAGCCCGAAGGCCCCAGCAAGACAAAACGGTCGGCGCGGTCGACTTCGAAGCTGACCTGGTGGGTGGCCCGCACCACGCGTTGCGCGGTGCGGTATTCGAGGCTGAGGTTATCCACCGTTAGCAGCGGTGGCGTGGCGACACGGCTCAGGTTGCTGGCCGCGTGGCCTGGCAATGGGGCGGTCATGATCGATCAGCTCCCTTGCAACGGGCGTTCATCCTGGAAGAAGTAATCCTTCCACGACTCCGGCTTGTGCTTGATGGCGCCAACCCGATACAGGAAATCCGCCAGTTTGTAGGTGTTCTTCGGCGTTACCGTGAACTCGTACTGCGGGTTGTCGATCAGCTTGATCAGCACATCGCGGTCGATCTTGGCCTTGGTCACGCGGATGTACGTGTCAGCAGCGGCGGCCTTGTCCTTCTGGGCAAAGTCTGCGGCCTCGGCCAGCGCGTCGACGAAGGCTTTGTAGGTCTTGGGGTTGTCCGTGCGGAATTTTTCAGTGGCGAACAACAGGGTCGGCGAGTTCGGGCCAAGCAGGTCGTAGCTGTTGAGCACAACGTGCACATCCTTGTTGGCCAACGCCTGATCCTGGAACGGCGGGTTGGAGAAGTGCCCGTTCAGTTCGGTGCCACCGGCGATCAGCGCGGCCGTGGCATCGGGGTGCGGTACGGCCAGGGTGTACTTGTCGAGGCGGTTGTATTCCTTGTCGCCCCACTGCTGGGCGGCGGCGTACTGCAGGAAGCGCGACTGCACGGAGACGCCCACGGCTGGCACGGCGATGCGGTCTTTCTCGGAGATGTCAGCGATGGTCTTCACATTCGGGTTGCTGCTGACCAGGTAATACGGGAAGTTGCCAAGCGAGGCGACCGCCTTCACGTTCTGCCGGCCTTTGGTGCGGTCCCAGACGGTCAGCAGCGGGCCAACGCCAGCACCGGCGATATCCACCGAGCCGGACAACAGCGCATCGTTGATGGCCGCGCCGCCCGAGAGCTGGGCCCAGTCGACTTCAATGTCGACGCCCTGTTCTTTACCGTGTTTTTCGATCAGGTGCTGGTCACGCACCACGTTCAACAACAAGTAGACGATGCCGAATTGTTCCGCGATGCGGATTTTGCCTTCGGCCTGGGCCACGGCGGGGGCCGCCAGGCTGCCGACGACCAGGCTCGCGCCCAGGCCAATGCTTGCCGCCAGGCGGCTGATGGATTTACGCATGGTGTGTTTCCTCAGTCGTCAGAACGGGGCATCGCCCTGGATGGTGGTGCGATAGAGCTTGCGCCGCAGGTGCGCGGGGCAGCCGGTGGCGAGGTGGATCAGCGAACGGTTGTCCCAGAACACCAGGTCGTGGGGCTGCCACTGATGGCGGTAGATGTTCTGCTCGAGCACGCTCAGGGCATACAGCTGCTGCAGCACGTCGCGGCTTTCGTCGTCCGGCAGGCCGACGATGCGGGTGGTGAAGCCTTCGCTGACGAACAGCGCCTTGCGGCCGTTTTCCGGGTGGGTGCGTACCACCGGGTGGATCACTTCCTGCACCTGGGCCAATTGCTCAGCGCTGAGGGTGGGGCGCCAGTTGCCTTCGAACTTGGTCTCGGCATACCGGGCCGTGTAGGAATGGGCCGCGTCGCGGCCGGCGATTACCTTGCGCAGGGCTTCGGGCACGGCGTCCCAGGCTTTGTGCATGTCGGCGAACAGCGTATCGCCACCCTCGCTGGGCAGCTCCTGGGCATGCAGCATCGAACCCAGGCTGGGGAGCTCTTTATACGACAGGTCCGAATGCCAGAACTTGCCAGCATCGCCCAGGCCGACGTTGCGACCGTCTTCGACGATGTTGGAAACGATCAGGATTTCGGGGTGCCCGGTCAGCAGGAACTGCTTGAGCACATGAATCTGCAGCTCGCCGAAACGGCGGCTGAAGCTGATCTGTTGCTCCGGGGTGATGCGCTGGTCGCGGAACACCAGTACATGGTGATCGAGGTGGGCGCGATGAATTTGGGTGAAATCCTCGGCGTTGACCGGTCGGGTCAGGTCCAGGCCGATGATCTCGGCACCGACGGCACCGGAGAACGGGCGGATTTCAAAGTTTTGCGGCTGGGCGCTGTCGATGGACGACAAGGCGTTCGAGGCGGCGGACATGGTTCACTCCCACGCAGTGCGCGACGTCAAAGGCGCGCAACGATCAGAAACGCACGGGGATTTCCCGTGTGGGTTCAAGTCGTGCGGCGCATCGATTGGTCGACGGGTACGCAGTGGGAGCAACTATAAAGTCATAAGAAAGATATTTTAAATATCTTTAATGAATAACCATATCACTGTAGATCGGGGCTGATCCGCGGTCAGATCAACCCGCCCTGCTCTTCTTCATCGATCAGGTTGTTCAGGCTGCCCAGCGCCTTGCGCGCCTTGGAACGGTTAAGCAGCTTGGCCTGCGCCCCGGCCGGCAGGTCGGTGATGCTGAACACACCCTTGGCGGTCAGCACATCGATCAAGTCCTCAAGCACGCGGATCATGTCCAGATCACTTTGCTTGAGCTCTTTGAGGCTGTTTTCCACTTCGTCGTCGGCAAACCATTCCTGAACGTCGGCATGGTCAGCAGGGAGTATTTCGGTGAATTCGTCAAAAGAGGCTGCTTCTACCCGCAGCAACTGGCCGCTAGCGTTGCGTTGCACGTAGAACATGGCGGTGTCCCTCGTCACGTTGGTTCCTTGTTGGTAGACAGCAGCATAGGCAAAGATTCCCGGGCACGCAGGCCCGGCGCACGAGTATGCGCTGTCAGGGGAAGGCAGGAAAGAGCCGGCACCCACCCGGGCGGTCGTTTCGACCGCCCGGGTGGGCTGGGCATCAGCTGTCTTTGTTATCGATACGGATGGTCGGGTCGCCACCGCTGATCAACGAGTTGATCGAGGTATTGGACCAGTTGACCCCTTCCAGCTTGATCGTCACATCGGCGTTGGCCAGGCCACCGGTGGCGTTGAGTTTGCCCTCGCTGCTGACCTGCAGCGTCGAGGTGCCGTCCACCGTGGTGATCTTCAGGTAGTTGTCGATGGTGCTGCCCTTCTCGAACTGAAGCAGATCCTTCAGATCGATACGGTCACCCTCGGCCACCTTGAAGTCCTTGATCACGTCGTTGCCGACATCGCCCGACTTCCACACGAAGGTGTCCGCACCGCTACCGCCGATCAGGATGTCATCGCCTTGGCCACCGATCAGGATGTCCTTGCCGGTACCGCCCAACAGGATGTCGTTACCTTTGCCACCATCGAGCGTGTCATCGCCACCTTGGCCGAAGAGGATGTCGTTGCCATTGCCGCCCGACAGGAAATCCTTGCCGTCGTTGGCACCGGAGATATCGAACTCGGTGTAGTGCTCGGTGATGTACTGGTGGACATTGTTGGTGGTGATGGCACTGGCCTCGACACCGCTCTTCTGCGCAACGTACGCCTGCAGGGCTTGGTAGCCCTCGCTGACGACACCGTTGAGGGTGATCAGGTCACCGAAGATGATGTCGTTGCCGTTGCCGCCATCGACCTTGTCGGCGCCTGGCAGGGTCGCCTCGGAATGCCCGAGGATCGCGCTGGCCAGGTTGGATGGGTCGATATTGGCCTGCGGCTTGCCGGCGCTGTCGTATGGCTTCAGATCTGTCAGGCTGACATCGCTGTTCAAACCAATTGCCTGAACCTTGCTTACACCGTTAGTCCCACCCAAGAGGGCGAAGCTGGCAGACGTGTTGCTCGCCGAATCCGCGTAGTTCCAGGAATCGGCATAACCGGTACCGCCCAGGCCGGAGAACTCGTAGGTGCCATCCCCTTGAGCATGAATCGTCCCGATCGTGCGGGTGGAATCAAGCACCAGGTTGCCCCAACGGTTTTCTGTGTAGGTCAGCACTTTGAGGCTGCCTTCGCTATTGATTTCAACTTTGTGCGTTGCGTCGGCCCAGACACTGAAGGTGTCACCCACCTTGTAGTTGTTGACGTTGACTACGTCATCCAGGTACTTGCCGCCGCTCCACAGGCGGTAGTTGGTCGTTTCATTGGTCTGGTAATAGGTCGGCTTACCGTCGGTGATGAAGTAGGTCAGGTTCTCTGCACCGCTGTTACCGGTAGCCATGGTGCTCTTGAAGAAGTTGGCCGTGGTTTTGAACACATCCTCATAGTTGGTACCACCGCCGTAACTTGAACCACCCACCATCGAGTCCAGCACCGCCTGAAGCTTGGTCAGTGCGTCGGTATCGGCAAGATTGACCGCCACGTTCTTGTTTACCTGGGTATCGAAGTCGGCGATGAAGATATTCACCGTCCCCGAAGTATCAGCGCCCAGGCTGGCTTTCAACGTCTGGAACACCGATGCCAACTGGGCCTTGGCCGCGGCGACGGACTGGTTGCTCATACTGCCCGAGCTGTCGACCATGAAGGCAATGTTGTAGTTCTTGCCCGCAACCACGTTCAGGCCAGCCACGTCGGCGACGATGATGTCGTTGCCTTCGCTGCCATTGATGGTGTCATCGCCCGAAGTGCCCACCGTCGCCTTGTAGGTGGCGCCGTAGACAGTGACCGGGATCTTGCCGGTGATGCTGTCCGAACCGCCGAGGCTTTCGGTGGCCGTGGAGGTGACGGTGATGTCGAACGTGCCTTTGTAGTAGGTCGGCGGGGTCAGGGTCAGGCCGCTGAGTTTCCAGCCTGTCACGTCCACCGGCGTACCGCCGACAGTCACGGTGTGGCCCGCGCCATCGCTCAGCACAGTCCCTTTCGGAATGCCGCTGAGGGTCACGCTCAAGGTTTCGGAACCATCGGTGTCGGTCAGGCCGGTGCTGATACCGACCAGCTTGACCGAGCCACCTTCCGGCCCTTCGTTGAGTTTGTAGCCGTCGTAGTAGCTCTGGCCATTGACGGTGTGCAGATCGGACACGCCCAGGCCAGCGTTGGCCATCTCGGTCACGTTCTGGTACATCGGGATGTTGCTGCTGCTCAGGTCGGTGACGGCACCGGAGCCCGCCTGAATGTTCAGGTCATAGCTACCAGGGCCTGATTGGTTGGCGTGGTAAACCTCGATCGGGTAGTAGCCGCTGGACGTTGGGGTGAAGGTGCCAGAAATCTGGCCACCCGCGCCCCAGGTCGCAGTTACCACGGTCTTGCCACCAATGGTGACCACCAGGCTGTCATCGGCGATGCCGCTGAAGGTGTAGGTCTTGCCGGCTTCCAGGAACAGCAGGCCCGACGTTTTCGAACCGGTGCCAGCGGTGACGCTGCCATCGGACTGCACGTTGGTGGTGGTCGCGCTGGAGGTAGCACTGCCGGAGTTGGCGAAGACCGTTTTCAGCGCATCGCCAGTGATGCCGTTGCCGTCGGTACCCAGCCCTTTGAGGGTGGTCCAGACTTCCTTGGTCAGGCCTTTGGACGCGACATCGGTACTGCCAATCGTCAGGGTCGGTTTGTCGGCCACTGGGCTGATGTCGACCTTCATGGTCACTTCGCTGCCCAGGTTGGTGCCGTCGTTCGGCTTGTACTTGAACTGCGCGTAGTCAGCCTGTTTGTTGCCGACACCCGAGCCACCATAGCCGTCGGTGCCCGACTCGTTCGCCTTCGGCACGAACTTCAGGTAATTGCTGGTGATGTCGGCCTGGCTGACGACCTGGCCTGCTTTCACATCGACCCATGCGGTGCCGTTGTAGAACTTCAGGCTACCGTCGACCGGCAGCGAAGTGATGGTCACGAACAGGCCGGTGTTGCCATCGGCATCGGTGACCTTGAAGTCGTTCCAGGTGAACAGGTAGTCGGTGTCTTCCACGCCATTGACCGCGCCGCCAGTCGAAACCGGCAGGTGGTCGTTGTCGAGGATGTTGGTGGTGACACTCGCCTTGGTGCTATCGACCTGCAGGTTCTCGAAGTTGCCACCGGTGGCAGCGCCGATGGTCACGGTGAAGTTCTCGGTACCTTCAACCAGCTTGTCGTCGATGGTCTTGATATCGAACGTGACGCTGCTGCTGTTGGCCGGGATCTTCACGGTGGTGACCGCGGTGTAGTCCTGGCCGTTAGCGGTGCCGCTGTAGGTCAGGGTAACGGTGACTTCCGCCTTAGCCGGGTTGCTCAGGGTGAGGGTGTATTTGCCGGTTTCACCTTCGGTCAACGAGGTGGTGCCGGTGATACCGATGGTGGTCACATCGCCCTGGTTGCCAGTGCCTGGGGTGCCGACACCTGGCTCGTCGTTGACCACGGTGGTGGCCGTGGTTTTGTCCAGCGTCAGCTGCTCGAACTTGCCGGCACCCACGCCGCCTACCGACTGCAGCGCCAGGCCGACAGAGGTCTGGCCGATGTAGACGTTATCCGGTGCATCCACGTTGATGAAGCCTGTCGCACTGTTGGCCGGCACGTTGATGACGGTTTTGCCGTCGCTCAAGGTGAAGGTCAGGGCGCCGTGGTTGTTGATCGGCAGGCCATCTTTGCTGGTCAGAGTAACGGTGTAGGTGATCACACCGCCTTCGGTGACCGAAGGCGTGGCGGTCAGCTTGGCGATGACTTCGTTCGAAGTGTCCTTGATGTCCACCGAGGCCGAAGGCTTGCTGACCACCAGGTTCTCGAACTGGCGACCATCCGGCACGCTGGTGCCGGTGATGCTGACGGTCAGCGAGCCGGCATCGACGTACACGTCTTCGCCTTGAGCGTCGTGGGTGAAGATGGCCGAGGTTTCGCCCTTCTTGATCACGACCGACTTGCCTTCGGTCAACTGCACGGTGAGGTCCTGGTCCAGGGCCTCTTTGATGCTGATGGTGAAGGTCGGTTTTTCGTTCTCGAAGACCGAAGTCTGGTTGGCAACGATGCTCAGTTCGACTTTGTCGCCCTGGTTGTTGCTGCCAGGGGTGCCTACGCCGGGTTCGTCGTTGACCGTGGTGGTGGCCGGAGCCTTGTCCAGGGTCAGGTTTTCGAACTTGCTGGCGCCCGCGCCACCTACCGATTGCAGGGTCTGGCTGACCGAGCTTTGGCCGATGTAGACGTTATCCGGTGCAGCGACGGTGGCCGTACCGACGGTGCCGTTGGCCGGCACGGTGATGACGGTTTTGCCGTCGCTCAGCGTGAAGGTCAGGGCGCCGTGGTTGTTGACTGGCAGGCCATCCTTGCTGGTCAGGGTCACGGTGTAGACGATCGAACCGCCTTCGGTGACCGAAGGCGTGGCGGTCAGCTTGGCGATGACTTCGTTCGAGGTGTCCTTGATGTCCACCGAAGCCGAAGGCTTGCTGACCACCAGGTTCTCGAACTGGCGACCGTCCGGCACGCTGGTGCCGGTGATGCTGACGGTCAGCGAGCCGGCATCGACGTATACGTCTTCGCCTTGCGCGTCGTGGGTGAAGATGGCCGAGGTTTCGCCCTTCTTGATCACTACCGACTTGCCTTCGGTCAGCTGCACGGTGAGGTCCTGGTCCAGGGCCTCTTTGATGCTGATGGTGAAGGTCGGTTTCTCGTTCTCGAAGACCGAGGTCTGGTTGGCAACGATGCTCAGTTCGACTTTGTCGCCCTGGTTGTTGCTGCCTGGGGTGCCTACGCCGGGTTCGTCGTTGACCGTGGTGGTGGCCGGGGCCTTGTCCAGGGTCAGGTTTTCGAACTTGCTGGCGCCCGCGCCACCTACCGATTGCAGAGTCTGGCTGACCGAGCTTTGGCCGATGTAGACGTTATCCGGTGCAGCGACGGTGGCCGTACCGACGGTGCCGTTGGCCGGCACGGTGATGACGGTTTTGCCGTCGCTCAGCGTGAAGGTCAGGGCGCCGTGGTTGTTGACTGGCAGGCCATCTTTGCTGGTCAGGGTCACGGTGTAGACGATCGAGCCGCCTTCGGTGACCGACTCGGTTGCAGTGAGCTTGGCGATGACTTCGTTCGAAGTGTCCTTGATGTCCACCGAAGCCGAAGGCTTGCTGACCACCAGGTTCTCGAACTGGCGACCGTCCGGCACGCTGGTGCCGGTGATGCTGACGGTCAGCGAGCCGGCATCGACGTACACGTCTTCGCCTTGGGCGTCGTGGGTGAAGATGGCCGAGGTCTCGCCCTTCTTGATCACGACCGACTTGCCTTCGGTCAGCTGCACGGTGAGGTCCTGGTCCAGGGCCTCTTTGATGCTGATGGTGAAGGTCGGTTTTTCGTTCTCGAAGACCGAAGTCTGGTTGGCAACGATGCTCAGTTCGACTTTGTCGCCCTGGTTGTTGCTGCCTGGGGTGCCTACGCCGGGTTCGTCGTTGACCGTGGTGGTGGCCGGGGCCTTGTCCAGGGTCAGGTTTTCGAACTTGCTGGCGCCCGCGCCACCTACCGATTGCAGGGTCTGGCTGACCGAGCTTTGGCCGATGTAGACGTTATCCGGTGCAGCGACGGTGGCCGTACCGACGGTGCCGTTGGCCGGCACGGTGATGACGGTTTTGCCGTCGCTCAGCGTGAAGGTCAGGGCGCCGTGGTTGTTGACTGGCAGGCCATCTTTGCTGGTCAGGGTCACGGTGTAGACGATCGAACCGCCTTCGGTGACCGACGGCGTGGCGGTCAGCTTGGCGATAACTTCGTTCGAGGTGTCCTTGATGTCCACCGAAGCCGAAGGCTTGCTGACCACCAGGTTTTCGAACTGGCGACCGTCCGGCACGCTGGTGCCGGTGATGCTGACGGTCAGCGAGCCGGCATCGACGTACACGTCTTCGCCTTGCGCGTCGTGGGTGAAGATGGCCGAGGTCTCGCCCTTCTTGATCACCACCGACTTGCCTTCGGTCAGCTGCACCGTGAGGTCCTGGTCCAGGGCCTCTTTGATGCTGATGGTGAAGGTCGGTTTTTCGTTCTCGAAGACCGAGGTCTGGTTGGCAACGATGCTCAGTTCGACTTTGTCGCCCTGGTTGTTGCTGCCTGGAGTGCCTACGCCGGGTTCGTCAGTGACAGCAGTGCTGACCGGCGTTTTGTCCAGAACCAGGTTCTCGAACTTGCCGACATCAGCGCCATCTACCGAAGCGATCGATTTGATCACTGGATCGTTAGTACCGGTGTAGACGTTGTCCGGAGCAGTCACGGTGGTGAAACCAGTGGTGCTGTTGGCCGGCACGGTGATGACGGTGGTGCCGTCGCTCAGGGTGAAGGTCAGTGCCGAGTGCTTGTCGATCGGCAAGCCATCTTTGTTGGTCAGGGTGATGGTGTAAGTGATCGCACCACCTTCGGTAACCGAAGGCGTGGCAGTCAGCTTGGCCACCACGTCATCCGTGGTGTCAGTCACTTTGACCGACGCCGCGTCGCCCAGCTGCAGGTTCTCGAAGGCACGGCCATCGATGTCTGCTGCCGACTTCACGCCCAACTCGATTTCGCCGGCGTCTTTGTAGACGTCGTCGCCCTGCGCTTCGTGGGTGTACGGCGCGCTGGTTTCACCGGCCTTGATGGTGACGGTAGCGTTGTTGCTCAAGGTCACGACCAGGTCGTGAGCTAGCGCGGTGTTGATGTGAACGGTGAAGGTCGGTTTGACGTTTTCAGCCACCGATACCTGATCGGCGGTGATGGTGACCTTGACCAGATCGCCTTCGTTGCCAGCGCCTGGAGTACCCGACCCTGGCTCGTCGGTGACAGCGGTGCTGACTGGGGTCTTGTCCAGAACCAGGTTTTCGAACTTGCCGACATCAGCGCCATCTACCGAAGCGATCGATTTGATCACTGGATCGTTAGTACCGGTGTAGACGTTGTCCGGAGCAGTCACGGTGGTGAAGCCGGTAGTGCTGTTGGCCGGGACCGTGATGACGGTGGTGCCATCACTCAGGGTGAAGGTCAGCGCCGAGTGCTTGTCGATCGGCAAGCCATCTTTGTTGGTCAGGGTGATGGTGTAAGTGATCGCACCACCTTCGGTAACCGAAGGCGTGGCAGTCAGCTTGGCCACGACATCGTCGGTGGTGTCGGTGACTTTGACCGACGCCGCGTCGCCCAGCTGCAGGTTCTCGAAGGCACGGCCATCGATGTCTGCTGCCGACTTCACGCCCAGCTCGATTTCGCCAGCGTCTTTGTAGACGTCGTCGCCCTGCGCTTCGTGGGTGTACGGCGCGCTGGTTTCACCGGCCTTGATGGTGACGGTGGCGTTGTTGCTCAGCGTCACGACCAGGTCGTGAGCCAGGGCAGTGTTGATATGAACGGTGAAGGTCGGCTTCACATTCTCAGCAACCGAAACCTGGTCAGCGGTGATGGTCACCTTGACCAGATCGCCTTCGTTGCCAGCGCCTGGAGTACCCGAGCCAGGCTCGTCAGTGACAGCAGTACTGACCGGCGTCTTGTCCAGAACCAGGTTCTCGAACTTACCAACATCCGCGCCATCAACCGAGGCGATCGACTTGATCACCGCGTCGTTGGTACCAACGTAAACGTTGTCCGGGGCAGTCACGGTGGTGAAACCAGTGGTGCTGTTGGCCGGAACCGTGATGACGGTGGTGCCGTCGCTCAAGGTGAAGGTCAGCGCCGAGTGTTTATCGATCGGCAGACCGTCTTTGTTGGTCAGCGTAATGGTGTAGGTGATCGCACCACCTTCGGTAACCGAAGGAGTGGCAGTCAGCTTAGCCACGACGTCGTCGGTGGTGTCGGTGACTTTGACCGAGGCGGCGTCACCCAGCTGCAGGTTCTCGAAGGCACGGCCATCGATGTCTGCTGCCGACTTCACGCCCAACTCGATTTCACCGGCGTCTTTGTAAACGTCGTCGCCCTGCGCTTCGTGGGTGTACGGCGCGCTGGTTTCACCCGCTTTGATGGTGACGGTGGCGTTGTTGCTCAGCGTCACGACCAGGTCGTGAGCCAGCGCGGTGTTGATGTGAACGGTGAAGGTCGGCTTCACGTTCTCAGCAACCGATACCTGATCGGCGGTGATGGTGACCTTGACCAGATCGCCTTCGTTGCCAGCGCCTGGAGTACCCGAGCCAGGCTCGTCAGTGACAGCAGTACTGACCGGCGTCTTGTCCAGAACCAGGTTCTCGAACTTACCAACATCCGCGCCATCAACCGAGGCGATCGACTTGATCACCGCGTCGTTGGTACCAACGTAAACGTTGTCCGGGGCAGTCACGGTGGTGAAACCAGTGGTGCTGTTGGCCGGAACCGTGATGACGGTGGTGCCGTCGCTCAAGGTGAAGGTCAGCGCCGAGTGTTTATCGATCGGCAGACCGTCTTTGTTGGTCAGGGTGATGGTGTAGGTGATCGCGCCACCTTCGGTAACCGAAGGCGTAGCGGTCAGCTTGGCCACGACATCGTCGGTGGTGTCGGTGACTTTGACCGACGCCGCGTCGCCCAGCTGCAGGTTCTCGAAGGCACGGCCATCGATGTCTGCTGCCGACTTCACGCCCAGCTCGATTTCGCCAGCGTCTTTGTAGACGTCGTCGCCCTGCGCTTCGTGGGTGTACGGCGCGCTGGTTTCACCGGCCTTGATGGTGACGGTGGCGTTGTTGCTCAGCGTCACGACCAGGTCGTGAGCCAGGGCAGTGTTGATATGAACGGTGAAGGTCGGCTTCACATTCTCAGCAACCGAAACCTGGTCAGCGGTGATGGTGACCTTGACCAGATCGCCTTCGTTGCCAGCGCCTGGAGTACCCGAGCCTGGTTCGTCAGTAACAGCGGTGCTGACCGGGGTCTTGTCCAGAACCAGGTTCTCGAACTTGCCGACATCAGCGCCATCAACCGAAGAGATCGACTTGATCACCGCGTCGTTGGTACCGACGTAGACGTTATCCGGAGCAGTCACGGTGGTGAAACCGCTGGTGCTGTTGGCCGGGACCGTGATGACGGTGGTGCCGTCACTCAAGGTGAAGGTCAGCGCCGAATGCTTGTCGATCGGCAGACCGTCTTTGTTGGTCAGCGTAATGGTGTAGGTGATCGCACCGCCTTCGGTGACCGAAGGCGTGGCAGTCAGCTTGGCCACCACGTCATCCGTGGTGTCGGTGACTTTGACCGACGCCGCGTCGCCCAGCTGCAGGTTTTCGAAGGTACGACCATCGATGTCTGCTGCCGACTTCACGCCCAGCTCGATTTCACCGGCGTCTTTGTAGACGTCATCGCCCTGCGCTTCGTGAGTGTACGGCGCGCTGGTTTCACCGGCTTTGATGGTCACAACCGCGTTATTGCTCAGCGTCACGACCAGGTCGTGGGCCAGCGCGGTGTTGATGTGCACGGTGAAGGTCGGTTTGACGTTCTCGGCGACCGAGACTTGGTCAGCCGTAATGGTGACTTTGACCAAGTCGCCTTCGTTGCCAGCGCCTGGAGTACCCGAGCCTGGCTCATCGGTGACAGCAGTGCTGACCGGCGTTTTGTCCAGAACCAGGTTCTCGAACTTGCCAACATCCGCGCCATCAACCGAAGCGATCGATTTGATCACCGCGTCATTGGTACCAACGTAAACGTTGTCCGGGGCAGTCACGGTGGTGAAACCGCTGGTGCTGTTGGCCGGCACAGTAATGACGGTGGTGCCATCGCTCAGGGTGAAGGTCAGCGCCGAATGCTTGTCGATCGGCAGACCGTCTTTGTTGGTCAGGGTGATGGTGTAGGTGATCGCACCACCTTCGGTAACCGAAGGCGTAGCAGTCAGCTTGGCCACGACATCGTCGGTGGTGTCGGTGACTTTGACCGACGCTGCGTCACCCAGCTGCAGGTTTTCGAAGGTACGACCATCGATGTCTGCTGCCGACTTCACGCCCAGCTCGATTTCACCGGCGTCTTTGTAGACGTCGTCGCCCTGCGCTTCGTGGGTGTACGGCGCGCTGGTTTCACCCGCTTTGATGGTGACGGTGGCGTTGTTGCTCAGCGTCACGACCAGGTCGTGAGCCAGAGCAGTGTTGATATGAACCGTGAAGGTCGGCTTCACGTTCTCAGCCACCGAAACCTGATCGGCGGTGATGGTGACCTTGACCAGATCGCCTTCGTTGCCAGCGCCTGGAGTACCCGAGCCTGGTTCGTCAGTAACAGCGGTGCTGACCGGGGTCTTGTCCAGAACCAGGTTCTCGAACTTGCCGACATCAGCGCCATCAACCGAAGAGATCGACTTGATCACCGCGTCGTTGGTACCGACGTAGACGTTATCCGGAGCAGTCACGGTGGTGAAACCGCTGGTGCTGTTGGCCGGGACCGTGATGACGGTGGTGCCGTCACTCAAGGTGAAGGTTAGTGCCGAGTGCTTATCGATCGGCAGACCGTCTTTGTTGGTCAGCGTAATGGTGTAGGTGATCGCACCGCCTTCGGTGACCGAAGGCGTGGCAGTCAGCTTGGCCACCACGTCATCCGTGGTGTCGGTGACTTTGACCGACGCCGCGTCGCCCAGCTGCAGGTTTTCGAAGGTACGACCATCGATGTCTGCTGCCGACTTCACGCCCAGCTCGATTTCACCGGCGTCTTTGTAGACGTCATCGCCCTGCGCTTCGTGAGTGTACGGCGCGCTGGTTTCACCGGCTTTGATGGTCACAACCGCGTTATTGCTCAGCGTCACGACCAGGTCGTGGGCCAGCGCGGTGTTGATGTGCACGGTGAAGGTCGGTTTGACGTTCTCGGCGACCGAGACTTGGTCAGCCGTAATGGTGACTTTGACCAAGTCGCCTTCGTTGCCAGCGCCTGGAGTACCCGAGCCTGGCTCATCGGTGACAGCGGTGCTGACTGGGGTCTTGTCCAGAACCAGGTTTTCGAACTTGCCGACATCCGCGCCATCAACCGAAGCGATCGATTTGATCACCGCGTCATTGGTACCAACGTAAACGTTGTCCGGGGCAGCCACGGTGGTGAAACCGCTGGTGCTGTTGGCCGGCACAGTAATGACGGTGGTGCCATCGCTCAGGGTGAAGGTCAGCGCCGAATGCTTGTCGATCGGCAGACCGTCTTTGTTGGTCAGGGTGATGGTGTAAGTGATCGCACCGCCTTCGGTGACCGAAGGCGTAGCGGTCAGCTTGGCCACCACGTCATCCGTGGTGTCAGTCACTTTGACCGACGCCGCATCGCCCAGCTGCAGGTTTTCGAAGTCACGGCCGTCAA
>NZ_JAPFCE010000175.1:0-468 GCF_026240895.1 Pseudomonas sp. DCB_AW | reverse complement strand
GAGAGTTTGGTACCGCCGCCACCATGGAGTTTGGGCTGAGCTGGCTTTTTCTTGTGGCTATTTTAAAAGGTGTCCAGTGTCAGGTGCAGCTGGTGCAGTCTGGCGCCGAAGTGAAGAAACCTGGCGCCTCCGTGAAGGTGTCCTGCAAGGCCAGCGGCTACACCTTCACCAGCTACGACATGCACTGGGTCCGCCAGGCCCCAGGCCAGGGACTGGAATGGATGTGCATCATCAACCCCAGCGGCGGCTCGACCAGCTACGCCCAGAAATTCCAGGGCAGAGTGACCTGCACCCGGGACACCAGCACCAGCACCGTGTACATGGAACTGAGCAGCCTGCGGAGCGAGGACACCGCTGTGTATTACTGTGCGAGAGACACAGTGGTAGTACTCCACTGTCTGGGTGTACAAAAACCTCCCTGCACGCCTCTCTAACCTCACAATTCTGTGCCAATGAGACCAAACTCTC
>NZ_JAPFCE010000174.1:0-468 GCF_026240895.1 Pseudomonas sp. DCB_AW | reverse complement strand
GAGAGTTTGGTACCGCCGCCACCATGGAGTTTGGGCTGAGCTGGCTTTTTCTTGTGGCTATTTTAAAAGGTGTCCAGTGTCAGGTGCAGCTGCAGGAAAGCGGCCCTGGCCTGGTGAAACCCAGCGACACCCTGAGCCTGACCTGCGCCGTGTCCGGCTACAGCATCAGCAGCAGCAATTGGTGGGGCTGGATCAGACAGCCCCCTGGCAAGGGCCTGGAATGGATCTGCTACATCTACTACAGCGGCAGCACCTACTACAACCCCAGCCTGAAGTCCAGAGTGACCTGCAGCGTGGACACCAGCAAGAACCAGTTCAGCCTGAAGCTGAGCAGCGTGACCGCCGTCGATACCGCTGTGTATTACTGTGCGAGAGACACAGTGGTAGTACTCCACTGTCTGGGTGTACAAAAACCTCCCTGCACGCCTCTCTAACCTCACAATTCTGTGCCAATGAGACCAAACTCTC
>NZ_JAPFCE010000173.1:0-468 GCF_026240895.1 Pseudomonas sp. DCB_AW | reverse complement strand
GCCTACGGGGGGCAGCAGTGGGGAATTTTGGACAATGGGCGCAAGCCTGATCCAGCCATGCCGCGTGCAGGATGAAGGCCTTCGGGTTGTAAACTGCTTTTGTACGGAACGAAACGGCCTTTTCTAATAAAGAGGGCTAATGACGGTACCGTAAGAATAAGCACCGGCTAACTACGTGCCAGCAGCCGCGGTAATACGTAGGGTGCAAGCGTTAATCGGAATTACTGGGCGTAAAGCGTGCGCAGGCGGTGATGTAAGACAGATGTGAAATCCCCGGGCTCAACCTGGGAACTGCATTTGTGACTGCATCGCTGGAGTACGGCAGAGGGGGATGGAATTCCGCGTGTAGCAGTGAAATGCGTAGATATGCGGAGGAACACCGATGGCGAAGGCAATCCCCTGGGCCTGTACTGACGCTCATGCACGAAAGCGTGGGGAGCAAACAGGATTAGATACCCGAGTAGTCCG
>NZ_JAPFCE010000172.1:0-468 GCF_026240895.1 Pseudomonas sp. DCB_AW | reverse complement strand
GAGAGTTTGGTCTCATTGGCACAGAATTGTGAGGTTAGAGAGGCGTGCAGGGAGGTTTTTGTACACCCAGACAGTGGAGTACTACCACTGTGTCTCTCGCACAGTAATACACGGCGGTGTCCTCGGCCCGCAGGCTGTTCATCTGCAGGTACAGGCTGTTCTTGGCGTTGTCCCGGCTGCAGGTGAATCGACCCTTCACGCTGTCGGCGTAGTAGATGGTGGAGCTGCTGCTGCTGATGTAGCACACCCATTCCAGTCCCTTGCCAGGGGCCTGGCGGACCCAGTTCATGCTGTAGCTGCTGAAGGTGAAGCCGCTGGCGGCGCAAGACAGTCTCAGGCTGCCGCCAGGCTGCACCAGGCCTCCGCCGCTTTCCACCAGCTGCACTTCACACTGGACACCTTTTAAAATAGCCACAAGAAAAAGCCAGCTCAGCCCAAACTCCATGGTGGCGGCGGTACCAAACTCTC
>NZ_JAPFCE010000171.1:0-468 GCF_026240895.1 Pseudomonas sp. DCB_AW | reverse complement strand
GCCTACGGGGGGCAGCAGTGGGGAATTTTGGACAATGGGCGCAAGCCTGATCCAGCCATGCCGCGTGCAGGATGAAGGCCTTCGGGTTGTAAACTGCTTTTGTACGGAACGAAAAGGTTTCTTTTAATACAGGGAACTGATGACGGTACCGTAAGAATAAGCACCGGCTAACTACGTGCCAGCAGCCGCGGTAATACGTAGGGTGCGAGCGTTAATCGGAATTACTGGGCGTAAAGCGTGCGCAGGCGGTGATGTAAGACAGAGGTGAAATCCCCGGGCTCAACCTGGGAACTGCCTTTGTGACTGCATCGCTGGAGTGCGGCAGAGGGGGATGGAATTCCGCGTGTAGCAGTGAAATGCGTAGATATGCGGAGGAACACCGATGGCGAAGGCAATCCCCTGGGCCTGCACTGACGCTCATGCACGAAAGCGTGGGGAGCAAACAGGATTAGATACCCCGGTAGTCCG
>NZ_JAPFCE010000066.1:0-27597 GCF_026240895.1 Pseudomonas sp. DCB_AW | reverse complement strand
AGCGCACCTTGATAGCGGGAATTGCCCTGTAACAGGTTCACCAGGTCATGGAAGCTGTCCTGGTAGGAATCGTACGAACGGAACGCTGCGGTTTCCTTGACGAACTGGCCATCGCGGAACTCGCTGGCGAAGAGGCCGGTAAGGCTAGAGATTATCTTCGGCTGCAATGGCCTCTTCGCAGCACAAGGCTGCTCCTACAGGGCTTGAAACCATCGCCGGAGCAGGAAAAAGAAACGCCCCGGCAAGCCGGGGCGCTCTAGGGATCACACGGAGTTGGCGTTTAGCGGTTCAACGTACACCTGCCTGGCGCAGGGCCGCGGGCTGGAAATCAGCCTTGCTGGCACTGAAGCCGAAGTCGTAGGCACGCTTCTCTTCGTTCTTCATGCCCAGCGCCAAATAACGACCCGACTGCAGGTCGTAGATGGTTTCCAGGGTGTACCAAGGCACCTCTTTGTTGTAGTACGGCTGGGAATGGGCTTCGGAAACGCGCCACAGCTGGCCACGGCCGTCGTACTGGTCGATCACTGCGGCCTGCCAGGTGTCTTCATCGATGTAGAAGTCACGCTTGGCGTAGATGTGCCGCTGGCCCGGCTTGAGGGTTGCGACCACGTGCCAGACGCGGCGCAGCTCGTAGCGCGACAAGTCTTGGTTGATGTGCCCGGCCTTGATGATGTCGGTGTACTTCAGCTTGGGGTCATCCAGCTTGAAGGCGTTGGAGGCGATGTACAGTTCCTTCTTGCCTTCCAGCTTCCAGTCGTAACGGTCTGGCGCACCGTTGAACATGTCCAGGTTGTCCGAGGTACGCAGGCCGTCGGCAGCGGTACCGGGGCCGTCGTATGACACTTGCGGTGCCTGCCGTACACGACGCTGGCCGGCGTTGTAGATCCACGCCTTGCGCGGCTCCTTCACCTGGTCGAGGGTTTCGTGCACCAGCAGCACGGTCCCGGCCAGGCGAGCGGGCGCGGTCACTTCCTGCTTGAAGTAGAACAGGATATTACCCGGGTTGCTTGCGTCGTAATCCTTCATCTTGTCGCGGAAGACGAACTGGTCGGAGAAATACACCGGGTTGAAAGAGCCGTTCTGCTGTGGCGTAGCCTGAGTAACCAGGCGGCTGACACTGCCCCCTCGGTAGCGTGTGATGTGGTTCCAGATCACTTCCAGGCCGCTTTTCGGGATCGGGAACGGCACCGCCGTATCGAAGTTGTTCAAGCCGTTGCCGCCTTCCACCAGTGTGGTCTGGGTGGCGTTTTTCTTGATGGCGGCGAATACATCGTCAGGCACGGTGGAGCCGCGGTGGGTCTTGAACACCGGGATCTTGAAGGTGTCTGGGTAGCGCTTGAACATTGCCACCTGGCCCGGCGAGAGCTTGTCCTTGTACTGGTCGACGTTCTGCGCGGTGATGGTGAACAGCGGCTTTTCGCTGCCATACGGGTCGGAAAGGAACCCCTTGGCATCGGCGCTGCCCGCTGTTTTCGACAGCGGTTGCCAAGCACTGATCGAGCCATCGGCGTTACCGGCCTTTTCGGCGCCCATCGGGGTCAGGGTGCTGCCCAGCTTGGCCGCCTCATCGGCAGACACCGCTGCCATGACACTGGTCGCCAGCAGGGACAGGCCCAGCACACCGGCTTGCAGCAGACTTCTGGTCTTGTTCATGTCGTGTCGTCCTGGATCAGTATTCTTAGAAGTTCACGCCGAAGCTGAGGGCGACGAAGTCGCGGTCATCCACGGTGCTGTACTTGCCGTCGAAGAAGTTGGTGTACGACAGGCTCGCCGTGTAGGTGTTCTGGTACTCGGCGTCCAGGCCCAGGCTGACGGCCTTGCGGCCTTCTTCAAAGTTGGCGCCAGGGCCGGGCGAGTAGCCGGAAACGTCATGCGACCAGGCCACGCTCGGCTTGAGGTTGACCCCGGCGAAGACGTCGTTGTAGTCCCAGATGACCCGGCCGCGGTAACCCCAGGAGGTGCTGGTGGTGTAGCCGTCGTTCTCGCACTTGCGATTCAGGTTGGTGGTCGATGCACCGGCACCCGCGCCTGCAATGGTGCTGGCGTTGAGCGCCTGGCAGGTGTCCGCGCCACCTGTGGCTGGCAGTGGGCCGGGGCCGAATACCGGGTCGCGGCCGTAGCGGGTTTCGTGGGCGTTTTCCAGGCCGCCGACATGGGTGACCCCCACCTCACCTACCACGGTCATGCGGCTGGCGCCCATCACCTGGTCGAAGAAGTGCGTCAGGGTGGTCTGGAACTGGGTGATTTCCTTGCGGCGGTAGCCGTGCAGGTCCTGGCCAGGGGTACCGGAGAGCAGCGAAGCGTTGCTCAGGGCGCCACCAATTGGGCGTACACCGGAGAACAGGATGTCGGTGGTATTGAGCTGCACAGGCGCGTTGGGGCGGTAGCTGACTTCACCACTCCAGGCGGTACCGGTAGGCAGCGTGGTGGAGAAGCTCAGGCCGTACAGGCGGATGTCCTCAGGGTACTCGACGAAGTACTCGGAGTTACCGGCCACGATCAGCGGTGCCAGCGCGCGCAACTGTGCCGGCAGGGCACTTAGGCCAGCGAACACGGAGGGCGGGGCACCGGTGGCGCTGAAGATCGGCGCACGGCTGTGGTAGTTCATGAAGTAGGCACCGAACTCGGTGTCCAGCGGGTCGAACATGTAGCGCAGCGCCACACCGAACTGGCCGCTGTCACGCGCATCACGGTCGGCCCCGCGACGCACCATCACGCCTTCCTCGTTGATGTTAACGCCCTGGGTGGCGAGGAACTGCTGGGCCGCGCCCGGTACTGTGCGGCTGCTGTTGAGCACGCGCAGGTTGTCGGTACAGCCGTCGGCAATGATGTCCGGCTGCGAGAAGAACGTGCCGCAGTTGTCGACGACGGTCTGGTCCCATTCGATCTGGTAGAAGGCCTCGGCCGACAGGTTGTCGGTCAGGCTCTGGGAGATGTAGAACATGTTGACCGGGATCAGGCCTTCCTTGATCTCGGCCCCAGGGCGGCGGAACGCGGACACGTCGATCGGGTTGATCGAGTTGATACCACCGCCGATGAAGGTACTCTCACCCCAGCTGACAACCTGCTTGCCCAGGCGCACCGAGCCTGGCATGTCACCAATCGAATAGTTGTGGTAGACGAACGCATCGAGCAGTTCGGCGCCGGACGACTTGGCGCCTTCCTTGCGGTTGGAGTCGCTGATGTCCTTGAACTGGCGGCTTTCGTCCTTGAGCTCGAAGTCATACCAGTACTTGCCACGCACGAACACCCCGGTGTCGCCGTACTTGAGCTCCAGGTCGTGGATGCCCTTGAAGATCTTGGAGAAGGTCTCGCCACGCTTGAAGTTGAGGTGACCGTCATCGGAGGTCTGCGACAGCCCCTTGCCGCCATTGTTGACCCCGATCAGGTTCTTGTTCGGGCTGGCGGTCGACCAGCTGGCGCCAACGGAGAGCGACGAGTCGAACTGCCCTTCGATTTCACCTATGTTGAAACTGACAGCGAAAGCAGGACTTGCGAGCGTGGAAGCAAGGCTGACGGCCAAGGGCAACTTGGCCCGGCGCCAGAACAGGTTTGCAGATTTCATCGACGCTACTCCATGTACTTTTTTGTTATGGCAGTGAGTCCTTTCAGAAACGGTCCGTGGGACCGGTGTGCAGGTTTGCACCTGCGGCAACACGGCTTGCGCGTGTCGCCCTCCCCCATTCCTGAAAATCTCCTGGCCTCGACTATAGCCAGCAAGGCACAGGCGCTTGATCCCTCTAAAGTGTGATTTGCGCTCCGTGCCGCCAACTCGCTACGAGGTTTTTCGGGTTACGTGCTGGCCGTGCTGAAGCATGGCGCATTTTTCCTGTTTGGCAAGGCGCCGAGCTCTCTAGCCTGCGGGTCGTGTTCTGTCGTCCACGACCCGCACGGGGTTTACAGGGTAGAAAGGAACGCACTGTTACTGGCCTGCCACTGGACGATGTCCTGGCGGATGCGTTTCTTGTCGAGTTTGCCGACACTGGTCTTGGGAATTTCAGTAACAACGGCGATCTGGCTTGGAATCGCCCATTTATTGATGTGCCCTTCTTCGACAAAAGGCTTGAGGTGGTCCTTGAGTGACTTGGCATCGATGGCCTGCCCATCACGTACCACCAACAGGGCAAACGGCCGCTCGCCCCACTGCGGGTCGGCGATCCCCACCACCGCCACTTCGCGCACGGCCGAATGACGGCTGATCAAGTCTTCGAGGTCGAGCGAGGATATCCACTCCCCGCCCGTCTTGATCACGTCCTTGATGCGATCGCGGATATCGATGTAGCCCATGCCGTCGAGGGTCGCGACATCACCGGTGTGCAGCCAGCCGCCCTGCCACAGCTCCTCGCTCTTTTGCGCCTCCTTGAAGTAACCCATGGTCAGCCAGGGCGCGCGCAGCACCAGTTCGCCCTGGGTCTCGCCATCGGCCGGGAGGAAATTGCCCTCGCCGTCGACGATCGCCGCCTCGACCAACGGCACCGGCACACCGGCCTTGATCCGGTAGGTGACACGCTCGTCCTCGCTGCCCGCCTGTAGCTCATCGTTCAGGTGCGCTGCCGAGATCAGCGGGCAGGTCTCGGACATGCCGTACGCGGCAGTCAGCTGGATGCCACGCGCCAGGGCCGCCTGATACAGCGAGCGGTTGAGCGCGCTGCCGCCGATGATGATCTTCCAGCCTGCGAAGTCCTGGCCCTGGGCGGTCGGGCAATTGAGCAACATCTGCAGGATGGTCGGCACGCAATGGGAGAAGGCGACCTGCTCTTCACGCCACAGCTTGACCAGCATGTCCGGCTCGTAACGCCCCGGGTACACCTGCTTCATGCCCAGCATGGTGGCGGCGTATGGGATGCCCCAGGCATGCACGTGGAACATCGGGGTAATGGGCATGTACACATCATCGCTGCCAAGCAGGCGCACGCTGTCGATACTGCCAGTGACCGACGTTTCGGCCAGGGTATGCAGCACCAGCTGGCGATGGGTGAAGTACACCCCTTTGGGGTTGCCGGTGGTGCCGGTGGTGTAGAAGGTGGTGGCCACCGAGTTTTCGTCGAAATCCGGGAAGTCATAGCGCGGGCTGGCGGCGGCAAGCAGTTGCTCGTACTCGCCGACCAGGTTGGGCAGCTCGGCGGTCTTGTCCGGGCCGTCGGTCAGCAGCAAGGTCTTGTCGACGGTGGTCAACTGCCCGGCAATCGCTTGGTAAAGGCCGACGAAGTCGCTGTTGACCAACACCACGCGGTCTTCGGCGTGGTTCATGGTGTAGAGGATTTGTTCTGGCGACAGGCGCACGTTGATGGTGTGCACCACCGCGCCGATCATCGGGATGGCGAACATGCATTCCAGGTAGCGATGGCTGTCCCAGTCCATCACCGCCACCGTGTCACCGGCCTTGACCCCGGCCTCAGTCAGCACATTGGCCAGGCGCGCGATACGCTCGTTGAGCTGTGGATAAGTCAGGCGCAGCTGATCGCGATAGACGATCTCGCGGGTTTTCTCGTAGCGGCTGCCGGACATCAGCAGGCGTTTGATCAGCAGGGGGTAGGCGTAGGCGCCTTCGGCGGGTTTGATGATGCGGGTCTGCAACATGGGTATCCCTTTTCTGAAAAACGGGCCGGACAAGTCTGGATCTACTGTAGTAGCTGAATGTGACGGTCAAATCAGCCGAAGGAATGATTTGGACCGGCAAGGTATGAGTGGCAGGCGTTGACGCGCGGTAACCGCGGGCTAGACACTGCGCTCAACCGCTTCGGACAGTGCCCCCGAAGTTGATGGCCCATTTCCCGTCCTGCCACCGGAGAACCCCATGCTCAGCTCGCGTCGCGCCGTGTTTCTCGATCACCAGTCACTGGACTTGGGTGACCTCGACCTGTCCCCTTTGCGGGGCCAGTTCGACGCATTCGAGCTGTTTGCCGCCACCCGTCCGGAGCAGGTTGCCGAACGCCTGCAGGGCGCCGTTGCGGTAATCAGCAACAAGGTCATGCTGGATGCCGCGACGCTTGCGGCCAACCCGCAGCTCGAGCTGATCCTGGTGGCCGCCACCGGCACCAACAATGTCGACCTGGCGGCGGCCCGCGCCCAAGGCATCACCGTGTGCAACTGCCAGGGCTACGGCACGCCGTCGGTGGCCCAGCATACCCTCGCCCTGCTGCTGGCCTTGGCCACGCGGCTGTGCGACTACAACCAGGCAGTGGCCGACGGCCAGTGGGCCAAGGCCAGCCAGTTCTGCCTGCTGGACTTCCCCATCGTCGAGCTGGAGGGCAAGACCCTCGGCCTGCTCGGCCATGGCGAACTGGGCGGCGCAGTGGCGCGGCTGGCCGAAGCCTTCGGCATGCGCGTCTTGAGCGGGCAGATCCCCGGCCGCCCGGAGCGCGCCGACCGCATGCCCCTGGAAGACCTGCTGCCGCAAGTGGACGCGCTGACCCTGCATTGCCCGTTGAACGAGCATACCCGGCACATGATCGGAGCCCGTGAGCTGGCCTTGCTCAAGCCCGGCGCCCTGGTGGTGAATACCGCACGGGGTGGCTTGATCGACGAACAGGCTCTGGCCGACGCCCTGCGCCAAGGCCACCTGGGTGGCGCCGCTACTGACGTGCTGAGCGTCGAGCCACCGGTCAACGGCAACCCGCTGCTGGCAGGCGATATCCCGCGCCTGATCATCACCCCGCACAGTGCCTGGGGTGCGGTGGAGTCGCGCCAGCGCATCGTCGGCCAGCTTAGCGAGAATGCCCAGGCCTATTTCGCCGGTCAGCCACGCCGCGTGGTCAGCTGAGCGCAGCGTTAGCCTCTGCTACACTGCGCGACTTTTTTACAGGAGGCGTCGTCCATGGACCCGCGCAGTGAAGTGTTGCTCCGCCAGGCGGACCTGTTCCAAGGCCCGCTGCTGCTCGCCGGCGCGCCCGCCGACGACCTGCTCGGCCACCTGCCCATGGCCCATGGCTGGACCTGGCATGCCGGTGACCAGGCCATGCTCGAGGGCCGCTTCGCTGGCCGCAGCCATTATGGTGTCGAAGCCCCCCCCGTGGCCTTCGACAGCGCTGTGCTGTTCCTGCCCAAGTCCCGCGAGCTGGCCGCCTACCTGCTCAACGCCCTGGCCTCGCGCCTGGCCGGGCGCGAGCTGTACCTGGTCGGCGAGAAACGCGGCGGCATCGAAGGCGCGGCCAAGCAACTGCAGGCCTTTGGCAAACCGCGCAAGCTCGACAGCGCCCGGCATTGCCAGTTGTGGCAGGTGACCGTTGACCACGCGCCTGCGGCCACGCCGCTGGAAAGCCTGGCCGAGCGCTTCGAACTCGACCTCGAGGATGGCCCACTGCAGGTGGTCAGCCTGCCGGGCGTGTTCAGCCACGGCCGCCTCGATCGCGGCAGCGCCCTGCTGCTCAAGCACCTGGATGGCCTGCCAAGCGGGCATGTGCTGGACTTCGGTTGCGGTGCCGGGGTGCTGGGCGCCACGGTGAAACGCCGCTACCCGCAAAGCCGGCTGACCCTGCTCGACGTGGACGCGTTTGCCGTGGCAGCCAGCCGCCTGACCTTGGCCGCCAACGGCCTGGAAGGTGAAGTGATCAGCGGTGATGGCATCGACGCGGCCCCTGCCGACCTGAGCGTGATCCTGAGCAATCCGCCGTTTCATACCGGCGTGCACACCAATTACCAGGCTTCAGAGAATTTGCTGAAAAAATCCGGCGTTCATCTTCGAAAAGGCGGCGAAATGCGCCTTGTTGCCAATAGCTTCCTGCGCTACCAGCCACTGATCGAAGGGGCCTTGGGTAACTGCCAGGTACGCGCCGAGGCGGACGGTTTCCGGATCTACCAGGCAACACGCGGTTAAAAACAGCGCTTGCCGAAACCGCTTCGGCTAGGCAGAATCCGCACCGTCCTAGGGGAGTAGTCTCCCGCGAGCACCCAGCTCGCCCGGCACGCGTCAACATACTTGGCCCACAGGCCATGGCGCGTGCGACCCACTATGCAGAGCCTGCATAGAGAGATCCGCACAGACGGATCCGCGGTTTGACAAGACCTATGACACGCACACCTTACCCGGGGCGGGAAGGCTGTACGTGTCATAGCCGTGTCGACCCGCCCCCGTAGGAAACCTGATGCTGGAATCCCTGCTGGTCCCCACCGCCATCGTTGCCCTCGCCGAAATCGGTGACAAGACGCAACTGCTCGCGCTCATTCTCGCCGCTCGCTTCCGCAAGCCTTGGCCGATCATCGCCGGCATCATCGCCGCTACCCTGGCCAACCATGCCGCTGCGGGCGCCGTGGGTGCGTGGGTCGGCGGGTTCTTCAGCGACTCGGCGCTGCACTGGATCCTGGCCGCCAGCTTCACTGCCACGGCGCTGTGGACACTGGTGCCGGACAAGATGGATGACGATGAAAACCCGGCGCGCCGCTTCGGCCCGTTCCTCACCACGCTGATTGCGTTTTTCCTGGCCGAGATTGGCGACAAGACCCAGGTGGCGACAGTCATGCTTGCCGCGCAATACCCGCACCTGATCATGGTCATCATCGGCACCACGCTGGGCATGCTGATTGCCAACGTGCCGGTTGTATTGGCGGGTAACTTTGCGGCAGACAAACTGCCGTTGACCCTGATTCGCCGACTGGCGGCTACCGCGTTCGCCGTGCTGGCGGTGGTGGCGGTGTATTCGGCGATGAAGGCCAGTGGCTGGGTGGGCTGATAGTCGCTGGGCAGGCTGACCTGTAGGAGCAGCCTTGCGCTGCGAAGAGGCCAGTGACAGCACAGCAGACCTTCGGCGCTGTCACCGGCCTCTTCGCAGCACAAGGCTGCTCCTACAGGTGACGCAGATTACTTCTTGGCAGCCTGATACAGCGGCATCACCTTCGGAATCGCTGCCTGCAACGAGGCAATACGGCTTTCGGACGCCGGGTGAGTGCTCATGAACTCAGGCGGCGCGCCTTCGGAAGCCTTGCTCATCTTGTTCCACAAGGTGATCGCGGCATTCGGGTCGTAACCGGCACGTGCCGACAGCTCCAGGCCGATCAGGTCCGCCTCGTTCTCATTGGCACGGCTGTTGGGCAAGGTCATGGCGTAGTTCACTACGGTATCGGCCATGGCCATGCTGCTTTGGCCCAGGCCGAAGATGGCACCCGCACCCTGACGGGCCATTTCCACGCCATAGGCCTTGGACATGGCTTCGCGGCTGTGCTCACGCAGGGCGTGGGCGATCTCGTGACCGACCACCGCAGCAATCTCGGCATCGGTCAGCTTGAGTTGGTCGATCAGGCCGGTGTACACGATGATCTTGCCGCCAGGGCCACAGTTGGCGTTGAGCTCGTCGCTCTTGATCACGTTGACTTCCCAGTTCCACTGGGCGGCATCCGGACGAAACTTCGGCGCCTGGGCGATCAACCGGTCAGCGATGACCTGCACGCGCTTGGCATCGGCACTGGATTTGTCCAGCACGCCCTTGTTCGACGCCTCACCGAGGGTCTGCTGATAGGACTGGGCGTACATCTGGTTGACCTCATCGGTCGAGAGCATGCTGAACATGTACTGCTTGCGCTCGACACCGACGGCTCCGCCGCTGGTGGTATTCACCGCCTGGCAGCCTGCCAGCAGGATACCGGCACTCAACACACTGACAACAAATGACTTACGCATGGAAACACTCCCTTTTACATGCGGCGTATCCTAGGCTTAGTCGCCTGGGCCCGCCATAGCCGCAGGGAAGAATTTTACCGGCTGCACGGCCGCGCGTTCTGGCCGGCGTCAGGCCGGCGTCAGGCACTCCGGGGCATCCAGTTTCGGGTCATTGACGAAGTTTGCCAACGCCCGCTCACGCAGCGTAGCCGGGGGGCTGGCCAGCAGTTCCTGCAGGCGTGTGATCGGTGTATCAGGGTCCAGCCAGGCCGCCTGCCCCGCCTCGTCCAGAATCAACGGCCGGCGCTGGTTCATGGCTGCCTGGGTCACCACTGCGCAGCTCAGCCAAACCTGGTCCTGCACCGGATAGGCCTCCCACACCGCCGCAAAATACAGTGACGACCCCTCCCCCGGGGTCAGCCAGTAGGGGCGTTTGCGCACCGTACCGCGCCATTCATAAAAGCCATTGGCCGGCATCAGGCAGCGGCGCTGGCGAAACGCTTCGCGGAACATCGGCTGTTCGGCAAGGGTTTCTGCTCGGGCATGGGCAGGCGTGCGGGAAAGGTCAGTGAGCCAGGCTGGCGTCAGGCCCCAGCGTGCCTTGGCCAAGCCATGCTCGCCGTCGACCTGGCGCTGGATCAACACCGACGCACCGGGCGAGATATTCCATTGTGCCGGCTGGCCGACGGGAAAGCCCGGCAGACTGGCAAGGGCCTGGGGCCAGCGAAACAGGGCGTAACGTCCACACATGGGCGAATCTTTTACCTAGCAGATCAAGGTACCGGGATAGCTCTCCGGTTCGTCACCAACCAGTGGCTGGGCATCATTGTACGCATCGATCAGCTGCCGTGCGTACTCGGCCTGCTCGTCGGGCACGGCAAGCCCCAGCAAACCCTGCATCGGCAGCTCACCGGCAGCACCCACCAGGTCGCGGCCAACCAGGTGCACCGAGATGCCCTCACTGGCCAGCATGCCCACCAGCATTTCAGCCTCCAGCAGGCTTTCCGGTTCGTAGATCCGTTGCATCAGGCATCGTCCTCGCGTCTGACTTCGAGCATCCATTCGGCACCGTGCACCTGCAGGTTGAACACCACAGGCTGGCAACAGACCTGGCAATCCTCGGTATAGACCTGGTCGCCACTGGAGATATCGACAGTGGTTTCCACCCGTTCGCCACAATACGGGCAATCATAGAAGTCAGTTTCCAGCATCGCGGCCTCCACGGTGACTTATGCGTATAATTGCCGGTCTGATTACAGGGCCTGTGCGTGTTCGAGCCGTTTTTCGAACCCCGTCCCTACCTATTACCCTAGCCGTTTCCAACAAGAGAGCATGATGGGCGAATTCGATGCCATCCGACCGTACGACGACGCTGAGGTCCCTGCCGTGTTGGCACGCCTGCTCAGCGACCCGGCATTCCTCGATATCCTCACCCACTTCCGCTTCCCGCGTGCTGCCGCCCCACTCGGCTGGCTGCTCAAGCCACTGATCGCCCGCCGCCTGCGCAAGGAATTCGCCGGCGTTACCTGCGTGTCGACCTTGCAGGACAAAGTCGAATACTACGTCGACCAGACCATCGAGCGCGCCACCGACGGCGTTACCTATTCGGGCGTCGAGCAACTCAAGGCCGGCACCGCGTACCTGTTCCTGGCTAACCACCGCGACATCGTCATGGACCCGGCCTTCGTCAACTACGCCGTGTACCACGCCGGCCTGCCGACCCCGCGCATCGCCATCGGTGACAACCTGCTGCAAAAGCCCTTCGTCAGCGACATGATGCGCCTGAACAAGAGCTTCATTGTGCACCGCTCGCTCAGCGGTCGTCGCGAGAAGCTGGCGGCTTACCAACTGCTCTCGGCCTACATCAACCATTCGATCCGCAACGATGGCGCATCGATCTGGATCGCCCAGGCCGAAGGCCGCGCCAAGGACGGCGACGACCGTACCGACTCGGCGATCCTCAAGATGTTCCACATGAGCCGCAAGGACGAGCCGTTCGGCGCGGTCATCCAGAGCCTGAACCTGACGCCGGTTTCGATCAGCTACGAGTACGACCCCTGCGACCAGGCCAAGGCCCGCGAGCTGTACATCCGCGCCACCACCGGCACCTACAAGAAGGCGCCGGGCGAGGACGACAACAGCATCGCCAAGGGCATCACCGGCTACAAAGGCCGAGTGCACATCAACTTTGCCGCGCCGGTGACCGAGTACTTCGAGGACACGAAGCAGCTGGCAGCCGAAATCGACCGGCAGGTCCTCGGTGGCTACCGGTTGTTCCCGGTGCACTACCTGGCCTACGCGATGTGGGACGAGAAGGATGAGGCACTGCAAGTGCCGAGCGCCGAGAAGGTGTTCCCAGGCGAAGAGCTGGCGCGTGCCAAGGAAGAATGGCAGCGTCGCTTGGAAGCTTGCCCTGAAGAACAGCGGCCGTACCTGGTGTTGCAGTACGCAACGCCGGTGCGCAACCAGTACCAGGTCAAGCAGCAAACGCCAGTTGCCTGATCAACCCGGGGCTGCTTTGCAGCCCCAAGGTTTTACACCCAGGTACTGAACCAGGACAGCAGCAGCGCCATGGCCAGGCACGAAAAACCGAGAATATAGAAGTAACGCGGCACCCTCAGGTCAAACGCATCCACCACCCCCTCATCCACCGCCAGGCTTTCCCGCGTGACAGCCTCGCGCCGCCGTGCGCTGTGCAGCAGCATCCCGCCGGGGCACGTCATCAGCAACGCCAGCAGGTTGATCAGCTTGGTGGGATGGGCGGCGAGAAACCCCCAGAGCACTTGCAACGACATTACACAACCTCGGTTTGAAGGACGGCAAAGGCCGGCATTCTACCCAAGTCCGGCGTGGGCGCTCGGGCTCGGCGACAAAGTGTCACTAAATTTCATCTGTCACAGGTTCGTCATCAGAACAGGCCACTCTGTCGGCCTTTTCCCGATCCGGAGCTCGTTCATGCTGCACGCCGAAAACCAGGACCGCCTCTATCTCGTAGCCCAGAGCGACGAGCAGCAGGCGTTGATCGACGGTTTTGCCATCAATGTGCAGGACCGCCAGTGGCTGGTCTATTGCGCGCTGGGTGGGCACGCGCATGAGGACTTGCCGGAGGTGGATGTGGCCACCGGTTTCAGCCTGCTGGACTTCCACATCCAGGCGGCCTGAAGTCCCCCCAAAAAAAACAAACCCGCTGCCTGTCAGCCAGGCAGCGGGTTTGTTTTAGCAGGGCTGAACGCTTATTCGCCCAGTACTTGCCCGATGGTCGGGTCTTTGAACAGGCGGGTCAGGGCGTCGCTCAGCACGTCGCTGACCAGCTTGGTGTTGGTTTCCTGGTTCGGCGCCATGCCGAAACGCTGGTCCAGCGAAGCACCGTAACGGCCGCTGTAGCGGCGGTTGGCGTTGGCCACGTCGGCACGGAAGGTGGCACCGATGGTGGCCTCGGTCACGTACAGGTTGTCCTTGGGCGACTGGTACTTAAGCTCGGCCAGGGTCACGGTCAACTGCGGGGCATTGTAGGCATTCGCCGTCGGGGTGAAACCGAGCAGGCGCACAGCGGCTTCGGCCTGGGCCTGCAGCTTGGGCAGCACATCATTGCCACTGACACTGATGGTGCTGGTCTCGGGGTACATGCCACCGCGCGTGCCCAGGGACTGCGAAGCCCGGCCATCAACCACCTTGACCACCACCGGCTGACCGTGGCCGACAGGTGCGAGCTGGGCGGTGAGCTTGGGCTGCGGGCTGAGTTGTTGCGGGCTGTGGGCACATCCGACCAGGCTGAGGCTGGCCACCGCGATCAAACCGAACAACAGACGTTGCAACATGCGCGTTTCTCCAGAAAATGCGGCTAAGGCGCACAGTATACCCAGCCTCGCACAGGCCAGTCATCGCCAAGACCGCGCTGTCACAATCGTTTCATGCCCCCGCCGTTATCCTTGGCCCAGCCCTAACACACAGGACTCACCGCCATGGCCTCGCTCTGGACACTGCTCTTCCAACGCCCGCGCCACCTCGCCTATGCCTGCCTCGACGCCGAGGGCAAATGCCTGGCATTCAAGCACTGCAGCCAGCCACCCAGCGCCAGCGGCTGGGTCCAGGTGAATGAAGTGCAACTCGCCTGGCTGGGCCGCCAACTGCCCGCCAGCGCCCGGGTTTGCGCCCGCGCAAACAACCGTTGGCATCAGCGCAGCCTGCCGGCCTGACAAACGCTGCAATAAAAACCACGAATAACGACCTTTCTGCCTTCGACATCGCTATAATCTCCCCCCGATTATAAGGACGTCTCCTGATCGGGCCCCGCATTTGCCGCTTGACCCCGGCACCTTCACCGCTTCGCCCACAGAGAGCCTTCCACTCAGGTCTTGCATCGGCTGTCGTGCCTGCTTTTCCGGCCCTTCGCACTGCATGAACCTGTGGGTTGCCATCGCGCAGTCCCCTTTTGAGGTTCACGTCTCCAAAAGAGCGTGAAAAAACGGTTTTTCACAACTTCACGAGAGTGTGGCGAGCAAATGAACAGTCTGGCATGTGCAAAAGCGGCAGATGTGTCCCGAACAGCCCTGAACAGGCGGCAACTGCGCTCATCCCGGATGAGTGTCTGAGGCCGTTCCATAACGCACGCACGACACCTTGACCATAAGTCGAATTGCCGCACCTGTGGCAATCGGGGTTCAATACCCGAACCCGAAGACTGATTGGCGGTGTCCGCGGAAGTTGCAAGAACTGCGAAAAGTCGGACATGGCGATCCTGGCGAACCCAGGGATCCTATGCTGTCAATTAGGTAGCTGTAGATTGTGGAGACGCGTTAAATGGCGCAGAACGAATCGGTTGATGTAGTACTGGTAGGCGCGGGCATCATGAGTGCCACCCTGGCCGTACTGCTCAAGGAGCTCGACCCGACCCTCAAGCTGGAGGTCGTCGAGGCGATGGACTCCGGGGCCGCGGAAAGCTCCAACCCCTGGAACAACGCAGGTACCGGCCACGCTGGCCTGTGCGAGCTTAACTACACGCCCCAGGCCGCCGATGGCAGCATCGACATCAAGAAGGCCGTACACATCAACACCCAGTTCGAGGTCTCGCGCCAGTTCTGGGCTTACCTGAGCAAGAAGGGTAACTTCGGCTCGGCGCGTGCCTTCATCAACCCTGTCCCGCACCTGAGCTACGTCGAAGGTGACAAGGGTGTTTCCTTCCTCAAGAAGCGCTTCGAGCTGCTCAAGCAGCATCATGCCTTCTCCGAGATGGAATACACCGAAGACAAGGCTGTGATGAGCGACTGGATGCCGTTGATGATGCCCGGCCGCCCGGCCGACCAGCACATCGCCGCCACCCGCGTGGCGAAAGGCACCGACGTCAACTTCGGCGCACTGACCAACAAGCTGCTCAAGCTGCTGGGCGACTCGCCCGACGCGCAGGTCAAGTACAGCAAGAAAGTCGTCGGCCTGCGCCGTAACGGCAACGGCTGGACCGTGAGCATCAAGGACGTCAACAGCGGCGGCAGCCGTGAAGTCGACGCGCGCTTCGTGTTCCTCGGTGCCGGTGGCGCGGCCCTGCCGCTGCTGCAACTGTCGGGCATCCCCGAGAGCAAAGGCTTCGGCGGCTTCCCGGTCAGCGGCCAGTGGCTGCGTTGCGACAACCCGGAAATCGTCAAACAGCACCAGGCCAAGGTTTACAGCCAGGCTGCGGTCGGCGCGCCACCGATGTCGGTGCCGCACCTGGACACCCGCGTGGTAGACGGCAAGACCTCGCTGCTGTTCGGACCGTACGCAGGCTTTACCACCAAGTTCCTCAAGCATGGTTCGCTGATGGACCTGCCACTGTCGGTGCGCATGGGCAACATCGGCCCGATGCTGGCCGTGGCCCGCGACAACATGGACCTGACCAAGTACCTGGTCAGCGAAGTGATGCAGTCGATGGAACAGCGCCTGGAATCGCTGCGCCGCTTCTACCCGCAAGCCAAAGCCGAAGACTGGCGCCTGGAAGTGGCCGGCCAACGCGTGCAAATCATCAAGAAAGACCCGAAAAAGGGCGGCATTCTGCAGTTCGGTACCGAGCTGGTCTCGGCCCAGGACGGCAGCCTGGCCGCACTGCTCGGCGCATCGCCGGGCGCTTCGGTAACCGTTTCGATCATGCTGGAACTGATCGAGCGTTGCTTCCCCGAGCAGGCCAAAGGTGCCTGGGCTGCCAAGCTCAAGGAAATCTTCCCCGCTCGCGAGAAGGTCCTGGCAACCGATGCCGCGCTGTACAACAAGATCAGTGCCGACAACGATGCCGCGTTGGAACTGGTGGAAGACAGCCCGGCCAAGCATTACGCCTGAGCTGGCTAAAACGAAAAAACGCCCCTCGGGGCGTTTTTTTGTGCCTGCGTTTTGGCCTGTGCCGGCCTCTTCATGGGCAAGCCCACAGGTTTTTCACAGATCTTGAGAGCGGTGCAATACCTGTGGGAGCGGGCTTGCCCGCGAAGAGACCAGTACAGGCTTAACAATCAGCCGCGGGCTTTATCGATGATCTCGATGTACTCAGGAGCATTGCGCTGGTCGGCGATCTGTTCGACGAAGGTCTTGCCGTGCTCGTCCTTGCCATCCAGGTCCAGGCCCGCTTCGACGAAGAAGCCGACGAAACGCTCGAAGTCGTCGACACGCAGGCCACGGTAAGCCTTGACCAGCTTGTGCAGCGACGGCGAAGTCACGCCATCGGCCGGCTCGAACTGGAGGAACGACTTGATGTAGTCGTCGCTGATTTCGTCACCGATTACCTGTTTCTTGTCTTTACGCATTGCCGACTCCAACTGGACCATCACGGAATTTCGAAGGCCGGCAGTTTACCCCCCGCAGGGCGCGCGCCTCAACGCGTACGTACGGTGCCGGTGTGCAGGTCAGCCCAGATATGGCCGTTGCCGTAGGTCAGAAACTGCACGTAGAGCGTTTCGTTGCGCAGCAGGTCCATGATCACGCGGTAATCACTGACCGGGTAGTTGAGGCTCAAGGTGCGGGTTTTCTCATCATAAACCGGCTTTTTCAAGCTTTTGCCGGCTTCGCCATCGAAGGTCAGCAGCACCTGGGCGATGGTGGCGCCCTTGCTCAGCGGCTTGCCCTTGAGGCGCATTTGCAACGATGCGGTGATGGGGATTGGTTGCTGGTCGGACTGGCGCTGGGCACCGACCACCACTGCATAATCGGTCACTTGCAGCAGTTGCTGACCGGTCGGCGCTTCCTGGCGCAGGGACAGGTCGTCAGGCGGCAGAAACTGGCTGTGCAGCGGTGCGGCACAGATCGGCAGGCTGACCGCCAGCAGGAGGGGAAGAATCGCACGCATGTGAGGCTCCTTGGCTTGAACAGGCACTCTAGCATGCTGTGTTCAGCCTGTACCGGGAGCCCGCGATCAATCGAACTGGGCGCGCATCCAGGCCTGGTACTCGGCCACGCCGGCCTCGCCTTCACGCGGCGCCCAGTGGGCATGCTCGCCCTCGCCCACTGGCCGGTACGGCCCTGCCTTGCACTCGAAGAGGATGCTGTCCGGTTCCAGTACCACCAACCCGTGGTAGGTACCAGGCGCCAGGTCTACACCCAGGCAGTCGCCGCCGGCCTGCAGCACCCGCTTTTCAGTCACCGCACCGTGCTCATCGAAGATCAGCAGGCCAAGGCGCCCCTTGAGCACGATCAGTGCTTCGGCCTTGTCGTCGCTCAGGTGCCGATGGGGTGGGATGTAGGTCGTCGGCTGCAGCCCGACTGCCATGCGGTGGCAAGGCTCTTCCATCTCATGGAAGTTATGGTGCTGCCGCCCGCGAGGGTTGGCGGCAGCCTTCTGCGCCAGCTCGGCGAACAGCGATTGGTCGATGAACGCGGGCTGGCGCATGGTTACAGCCCCTTGACGGCGAAGATGCCGTTAGCGTTGCGCCAGTAGCCCTTGTAGTCCATGCCATAGCCGAAGATGTAGCGATCGACGCAGGGCAGGCCGACGTAGTTGGCTTTAAGGTCCGGGCTTGCTTTGCGGTCGTGGTCCTTGTCGATCAGCACCGCGGTGTGCACCGAGCGCGCACCGGCGTGCTTGCAGAACTCGATGATGGCGCTGAGGGTGTGGCCTTCGTCGAGGATGTCGTCGACGATCAGCACGTCACGGTCGATGAACGAGACTTCTGGCTTGGCTTTCCAGAACAACTCGCCGCCGCTGGTCTGGTTGCGGTAGCGGGTGGCGTGCAGGTACGACGCTTCCAGCGGGAACTGCAGGTGGGTCAGCAGCTTGCCCGAGAAGATAAGGCCGCCGTTCATCACGCAGAAGACCACCGGGTTCTTGTCGTGCAGGTCTTTGCAGATCTGCTCGCCGACCTTGGCGATGGCCGCTTCGACTTCGGCTTCGGTGTACAGACAGTCTGCTTCGCGCATGACTTGACGGATGTGCTCGAGATCGGCGGGCATTGCGCTCTCCAGGGGGGGTATTTTGGAAAAGCGGGCAAAGGTACGCATCCGCTCGCCACAGATCAAGCATTTATGGACTAACGTCCAAAAGGACTACACGACAGCACAGGCTGAATAGATTAATCTAGCGCGGTTTTTTTGCCCGCCTTTCGGAGCCCCCCCTATGCCCACTCGTGAGATCCGCCATCCGCTGATCCGCCACAAGCTCGGCCTCATGCGCCGTGCCGACATCAGCACCAAGAATTTTCGCGAACTTGCCCAGGAAGTCGGCGCGCTTCTGACCTATGAAGCCACCCAGGACCTGCCACTGGAAACCTACGAGATCGACGGGTGGTGTGGCAAGGTGCAGGTCGAAAAAATCGCCGGCAAAAAGATTACCGTCGTCCCGATCCTGCGCGCCGGCATCGGCATGCTCGACGGCGTGCTCAGCCTGATTCCGGGTGCCAAGGTCAGTGCCGTTGGCGTCGCGCGCAACGAAGAAACCCTCGAAGCCCACACCTACCTGGAAAAGCTCGCGCCGGACATCAACCAGCGCCTGGCCCTGATCATCGACCCGATGCTGGCCACCGGCGCCTCGATGGTCGCCACCATCGACCTGCTGAAAAAAGCGGGCTGCAAAGAGATTCGCGCCATGGTGCTGGTCGCCGCACCCGAAGGCATCAATGTGGTGGAAAAAGCCCACCCGGATGTACAGATCTACACCGCTTCGATCGACCAGCGCCTGAACGAGCACGGCTACATCGTGCCGGGCCTGGGTGATGCCGGCGACAAGATCTTCGGCACCAAGCAAAAGGACGCCTGACCATGCAGGACGGCTTCAACGACCCGCTTTGGCGCCAGGTCGTTTCGGGCGCGCAGATGCTCTTCGTGGCATTTGGCGCGCTGGTGCTGATGCCACTGATCACCGGCCTCGACCCGAACGTCGCGCTGTTCACCGCCGGTATCGGCACGCTGCTGTTCCAGCTGGTCACCGGCCGTCAGGTCCCGGTGTTCCTGGCATCCAGCTTTGCCTTCATCACCCCGATCATCCTTGCCAAGGGCCAGTTCGGCCTGGCCGAAACCATGGGCGGCGTAATGGCCGCAGGCTTCGTCTACACCTTCATGGGGCTGATGGTAAAAATCAAAGGCACCGGTTTCATCGACCGCATGCTGCCGCCTGTGGTGATTGGCCCAGTGATCATCTCGATTGGCCTGGCCATGGCGCCCATCGCTGCCAACATGGCCATGGGCAAGGGCGGTGACGGTGCTGCGCTGATGCCTTACAAGACTGCCATGCTGATCTCGATGCCGGCACTGCTGACCACATTGATCGTCGCGGTCTTCGGCAAGGGTATCTTCCGCCTGGTGCCGATCATCTCCGGCGTGCTGGTGGGCTTTGCCCTGGCGTTTGCCTTTGGCGTGGTCGACACGGCCAAGATTGCCGCTGCACCATGGTTGGAGATCCCCAACTTCACCGCGCCGGCGTTCAACTGGCAGGCCATCCTGTTCATCGTGCCGGTAGCCCTGGCACCGGCGATCGAGCACATCGGTGGGGTGATTGCGGTGGGCAGCGTCACCGGGCGCGACTACCTGAAAAAGCCTGGCTTGCACCGCACCCTGCTGGGTGACGGCCTGGCGACCACGGCTGCCGGCCTGTTCGGTGGCCCACCCAACACCACCTACGCCGAAGTGACCGGCGCGGTGATGCTGACCAAGAACTACAACCCGAAGATCATGACCTGGGCGGCGGTGTTTGCTATTACCCTGGCCTTCATCGGCAAGTTCGGCGCGCTGCTGCAGAGCATTCCGGTACCGGTCATGGGCGGCATTCTGTGCCTGCTGTTCGGCTCGATTGCGGCGGTGGGCATGAACACCATGATCCGCCACAAGATCGACCTGGCCGAGGCGCGCAACCTGGTGATCGTTTCGGTGACCCTGGTGTTCGGTATTGGCGGCGTGTTGATCGGCAGCGGTGACGGCCCGGACGACTGGGGCCTGAAGGGCATCGCCCTGTGCGCCGTGGTGGCCATTGCCCTTAACCTGATCCTGCCGGGCAATGATGGCTGGAAGAACAAGAAGCTGGATGATCAGCTGCCTTGAGTGACACGGGCTCCTGCCGCAAAACGCCTCTTCTGTAGAAGCAGCCTAGTGCTGCGAACAGCCCGGTGACAACACATCAATCTTCTGTGTCATCACCGGCCTCTTTGCAGCACAAGGCCGCCCCCACAAGGGCGGACTCATTCAGGCCTTTTCGCACATCCCCGCCAGCACCTTCACCCACTCCGGGTGATCATTCAGGCACGGCACCAGCAGCAATTCCTCGCCCCCGGCTTCGATGAACTGTTCTTTGCCGCGATCGCCGATCTCTTCCAGCGTCTCGATGCAATCGGCAACGAACGCCGGGCACATCACTAGCAGCTTCTTCACCCCCGCCTTGGCCAACTCGTCCAGCCGCGTCTCGGTATAGGGTTCGATCCACTTGGCGCGCCCCAAGCGCGACTGGAACGACACCGACCACTTGCCATCCGGTATGCCCATTTTCTGTGCAAAGGCCTTGGCCGTGGCCAAACACTGCCCGCGATAACACACGGCGCGCATTTCGGCACTGGCGTCCTTGCAGCAATCGGCCGCCTGAAAATCATGCTTACCGGTGGGGTCGAGCTTTTTCAGGTGCCGCTCCGGCAGCCCATGAAAACTCAGCAACAGGTGGTCGTAATCCTGCTGCAGGTAAGGCTTGGCGCTGGCCACCAACGCCTCGATGTACTCGGGATGGTCGTAGAACGGCTGCAGCACGCGCATCTGCAACGGCAACTGGCGCTCGCTGACCGTCTGTTTGGCCAACGCCACCACGGTGGTCACGGTACTGTCGGCGAACTGTGGATAAAGCGGTGCCAAGGTGACCTTGCGCACGCCCTGAGCTGCCAGGCGCTCCAGCACTTCGGGCAACGCCGGCTGGCCGTAGCGCATGGCGATTTCGACCGGGCCATGGGGCCAGTGCTCGACCATCGCAGCCTGCAGGCGGCGGGTCAGTACCACCAGTGGCGAGCCTTCGTCCCACCAGATCGACGCGTAGGCATGCGCCGACTGCTCCGGGCGCTTGATCAGAATCAACGACACCAGCAAGCGCCGCACCGGCCAAGGCAGGTCGATCACGTACGGGTCCATCAGGAACTGGTTGAGGTAACGGCGCACATCGGCCACCGAAGTGGAGGCCGGGGACCCCAGGTTAACCAGCAGCAGGGCGTGATCGGTCATGCAGCGTCCTATGTCAGAGGCGGCTGGACAAGTCGTCCAGGGCCGATTGCAGATCGTTGAAACGGAAAGTGAAACCTGCCGCCAGCAAGCGCACCGGGCGCGCCCGCTGGCCGCCGAGCAACAGCGTCGACAGCTCGCCTAGCCCTGCCTTCAGCAGAAGCGCAGGCACAGGCAGCAGCGCCGGCCGGTGCATCGCACGGCCCAGCCGCCTGGCGAACTCACGGTTGCGCACAGGCTCTGGGGCGCAGGCATTATAAGGACCGCTGGTGTCCTTATGCTGCAAGAGAAAATCAATCAGGGCGACCTGGTCGTCTATATGGATCCACGGCATCCACTGCCGACCATCGCCCAACGGCCCGCCCAGCCCGAGCTTGAAGGGCAACCGCAGGCGCGACAAAAAGCCGCCATCGCTGGCCAGTACCAACCCGGTGCGCACCAGCACCACGCGGATGCCTTGAGCTTGCGAACGCTGGGCAGTTTCTTCCCAGGCGATACACAACTGGCTGGCAAAATCTTCGCGCACCGGCTGGGACGCCTCGGTGAGTTCACGCTCGCCGCCGTCCCCATACCAACCCACCGCAGAACCAGAAATCAGCACCTCAGGGCGCTGCTCACGCGCACCCAGCCACGCCAGCAGTTGCTCGGTGAGGGTGATGCGGCTGGCCCACAACAGGTTGCGCCGGGCTCCGGTCCAAGGCCGGTCGGCGATCGGCGCACCCGCCAGGTTGATGACCGCGTCGAGGTGATCGTCCGCTTGCAGTTCGTCCAGCTGGGCGATACCGCGCACCCCGCTACCGCACAGTTTGGGCACCTGCTCCGGTCGGCGGCTCCAGACCGTGAGGCGATGGCCCTGGCCGAGCCAGAACTGGCACAGGTGCTGGCCAATCAAGCCAGTGCCGCCTGTCAGCAATATATGCATGGCTGTGTCCTCGCAGAATGCGGCTGTGGTCTATTTTTAAGATCAAGGCACTTTTTTGACCCGACGCTCTCGGATAAACATAGGCCAACCTGCTCTATAAAGCGGAATAACCTTATACAAAAGTTGTGCATTGTACAGGTTTGCCTGACAGCGTAGTCTGCTCACAGCAAGGTTTGAAGAGGCCATCATGACAGTACCTATTGCCATCATCGGTGCCGGTATCGCCGGTCTGTCCGCCGCCCAGGCGCTGCAAAAGGCCGGGCAATCCGTGCACCTGTTCGACAAAGGCCACGGCAGTGGCGGGCGCATGGCCAGCAAGCGCAGCGATGCTGGCGCGCTGGACCTGGGCGCCCAGTACTTCACTGCCCGTGATCGGCGCTTCGTAGAACAGGTCCAGCAATGGGTAGCCGCCGGTTGGGCCGAGCAGTGGAAGCCGCAGCTGTACAACTACCGCGATGGCGAACTCACCCCCTCCCCAGACGAGCAAACACGCTGGGTCGGCGTGCCCCGCATGAGCGCCATTACCCGTGGCCTGCTCAAGGATGTGACCGTCAACTTTGGCTGCCGCATTGCTGAAGTGTTCCGCGGCAAACAGTACTGGCACCTGCAAGACACCGAAGGCTGCAGCCACGGCCCATTCAGCCGCGTGGTAATCGCCGTGCCGGCGCCACAGGCCACGCCGCTGCTGGCCTCGACCCCCAAACTCGCTGCGGTGGCCGCAGGCGTGCAGATGGAGCCCACCTGGGCGGTTGCCCTGGGCTTCCAGACCCCACTGGACACCCCGATGCAAGGCTGCTTCGTGCAGGACAACCCGCTCGACTGGCTGGCCCGCAACCGCAGCAAGCCAGGGCGGGACGAGCACCTCGATACCTGGGTGCTGCATGCCACGTCGAACTGGAGCCGGCAGCACATCGACCTGTCGAAGGAAGAGGTGATCGAGCAGTTGTGGGGCGAGTTCGCCGAACTGGTCGGCTGCGTGGTACCGGCCCCCACCTTCGCCCTCGCCCACCGCTGGTTGTATGCACGCCCCACCAGCAACCACGAGTGGGGCGCCTTGGCCGATGCCGATCAAGGCCTGTATGCCTGTGGCGACTGGTGCTTGTCCGGGCGTGTCGAAGGCGCGTGGCTGAGCGGCCAGGAAGCGGCCCGACGGCTGCTGGAACACCTCGACTGAGCGGGCGCTGAACCTGTACAAAAAAACTTGTTTGCATAACTCCGTAGCTGTGCTGGAATAAACTTGTACAAATTTGATTTCACGTACAGGTTTTCCGGAGACAGCCATGCAAGCCGCCACCGCCCACAGCAAGCCTCGCATCGCGATCAGCGCCTGCCTGACCGGCCACAGTGTGCGCTACAACGGCGGGCACAAGGCCTCCGACCTGTGCCGCACACAACTGGAAGCGCATTTCGAATGGGTGCCCGTTTGCCCAGAAGTGGCTATCGGCCTCGGCATTCCACGCGATCCTATCCGCCTGGTCGGCAACCCTGAGCAACCCGAAGTGGTCGGCACCCGCAACCCCGGCATGGACCTGACCGGCCCGCTGCGCACCTATGGCGAGCAGATGGCCGGCGAGCTCGATGATATCTGCGGCTACATCTTCATGCAGAAGTCGCCCTCCTGCGGCCTGGAGCGGGTCAAGGTCTACCAGGACAACGGCCACCCCGCCTTCCATGGCGGCCGCGGCGTTTATGCCCACGCTTTCTGCAGCCTGCGCCCGGACCTGCCGGTGGAAGAGGAAGGCCGCCTGCACGATGCCGTGCTGCGCGAAAACTTCATCAGCCGCGTGTACGCCTATGCCGATTGGCAGCGCCTGTTGGCCGAAGGCCTCAGCCGCGGCGCGCTGGTGCGCTTTCATGCGCGCTACAAGTACCTGTTGATGGCCAACAACCCCCAAGCCTACCGCACGCTGGGGCGGCTGCTCGGCACCATGAGCCGCGATGACGACCCACAGGAGATCGGGCCACGTTACTTCAGCGAGCTGATGCAAGCGCTGCGTCGCTGTGCCAGCCGTGGCACGCACTGCAACGTGCTGCAGCACCTGAGTGGCTACTTCAAAGATGCCCTGACCGCACAGGACAAAGCCGAATTGCAAACCCTCATCAGCCAGTACCAACAAGGCGTGGTGCCGCTGGTCGTGCCTCTGACCTTGCTCAAGCATCACCTGCGCAAACACCCAGACCCTTACCTGATGCAGCAAGCCTACCTGCAACCACACCCCGAGAGCCTGGGGCTTCGTAATGCCGTCTGAAAGCCTGCTGCCTATCGGCGAGCTCGCCCGCCGCACCGGCGTCAACCCCGTCACCCTGCGTGCCTGGGAACGTCGATACGGCCTGCTCAAGCCGCAACGCACCGCTAAAGGGCACCGGTTGTATTCCATCGAGCAGGTCGAACGGGTCGAAGCGATCCTGGCCTGGCTGCAGCGCGGCGCGTCGGTGGGCCAGGTGCGCGAGCTGCTCGACAAACCCACCAGCAGCGCCCCGCAAAGCGACTGGCAGGCCCGGCAGGCGCAGTTGATCGAGGCCATCGCCAACCTCTCGCAACGTGCACTCGACCAGCAACTCAACCAGGCCATGGCGCTGTACCCCGCCATCACCCTGTGCGAGCAACTGCTGCTGCCCCTGCTCGACAGCCTGGAGCTGCGCTGGCGCAACTATTTCAATGCCCGGCTTGAACAGGTGTTTTTCCATACCTGGCTGCGCAGCAAGCTCGGCGCCCGGGTGTACCACGACAACCAACTGCTACAAGGCCCAGCGGTGCTGCTGGCCGAAGACAGCGAGCAGGCGTTCGACCCCGCCTTGTGGCTATGCGCCTGGCTATTGAGCAGCAATGGCATCCCTGTCGAAGTGCTGGAACAGCCGGTTGGCGGCCCGCAGTTGCAACGGGCGATCGCCGCACTGCAGCCGCGCGCCCTCCTGCTGCACCTGGGGCCACGCATCGACAGCAAAGCCTTGCAGCGCCTGCTGCAAGGCATACCTGGGCCAAAACTGCTGGGCGGCGCCACGCTCGCCCTGCATGAGGCCCACTTGAACGCCCTCGACCTTCCCGAGCTCTTCCTGTTCGATACCCCGCAGTCGGCATTGCGCGTGCTTCAAGGCAATGGCCGCCGGCCTGTAGAGATGAATGCACCATGCAACTGATCTGGCTGCGCAGCGACCTGCGCATCGACGACAACACCGCCTTGAGCGCAGCCTGCGAACGCGGCCCGACCCTAGCCCTGTGGCTGGTCAGCCCCGGCCAGTGGCAGGCGCATGACGACGCTGCCTGCAAAGTCGACTTCTGGCTGCGCAACCTGCGCACGCTGCGTCAGTCGCTGGAGGCCCTCAACATTCCGTTGCTGATCCGCACCATCGATACGTGGGATCAAGCGCCACAGGCCGTGTTGGACGCCTGCCGTCAGCACCGGGTCGAGGGCGTGCACTGGAACGAGGAGTACGGCATCAACGAAGAGCGCCGCGACCAGGCTACGCGGGCACTGCTGGAACAGTCAGCGATCCAGGCGCACAGCTACCTCGACCAGTTGTTCTTCCGCCCAGGCACGGTCCTCACCCGCAGTGGTGACTACTTCCAGGTCTTCAGCCAGTTCAAGAAAAACTGCCTCGAACACTTGCACCGCAGCCTCCCGGCGTTAGCCCCTCGAGTCAAACCGCAGTCGCCCCTGAACATCGCCAGCGACCCCATACCCGAGCAAATAGAGGGCTTCGACACACCGCCGCGCACCTTGAGCGACCACTGGCTAGCAGGGGAAGCCGAGGCGCAGAGCCGCCTGACGCGCTTTCTTGATGAGGCGATTGACGACTACCATCACCTGCGCGACCTCCCCGCCAAGCCGGGCACCAGCCAGCTCTCGGCTTATCTGGCCGCTGGGGTGATCTCGCCCCGGCAATGCCTGCACGGCGCCCTGGCCTGCAACCGCGGCGAGTTCGACAGCGGCAGCACAGGCATCCAGACCTGGATCAACGAGTTGCTCTGGCGAGAGTTTTACAAGCACATCCTGACGGGTTATCCACAGGTCTCGCGGCACCGCGCCTTCCGCACCCACACCGAAGCCTTACCATGGCGCGATGCGCCTGAAGACCTCGCGGCCTGGGAACAGGGGCGCACCGGCTTCCCGATCATCGATGCCGCCATGCGCCAGTTGCTGGACACCGGGTGGATGCACAACCGCCTGCGCATGATCGTCGCCATGTTTCTCAGCAAGAACCTGCTGATCGACTGGCGCAAAGGCGAGCGGCACTTCATGCGCCACTTGATAGACGGTGACCTGGCGGCCAACAACGGTGGCTGGCAATGGAGCGCGTCCACCGGGACCGATGCAGTGCCCTACTTCCGCATCTTCAATCCGGTTTCGCAGTCTCAGCGCTTCGACCCGCAAGGGCGATTCATTCGCCACTGGGTACCAGAATTGCAGGGCCTGGATGAGAAAGCCATTCATCAGCCCGTGAAGGTCGCGGATCTTTTTGCTACTAATTCGTATCACAATCCAATAGTCGATCTCGGCAGCAGTCGCCAGCGTGCATTGGAGGCCTTCAAAGGCCTTCCGCGCCGGCAGGATCAGGGGGCAGTATCGTGAACAGCGCTCGTAGTTTCTGGGTAACAGGGGCCAGTAACGGATTAGGGCTGGCATTAGTAGAGCGACTGCTCGAGCAAGGGCATCGGGTGGCCGCCAGTGGCAGGGAATGTGAAGCGCTGGATATGCTGGGCGAACGTTTCGCCCCGCAGTTGGTGCGGCTGCCGGGGGAGTTGCAGGTACTGGAACAGGCGGATGCAGCCAGTACATTGTTGCTGAATACTTGGGGTTCGCTGGATTGCCTGATCATCAATGCCGGCACCAGTGACTACCTTGCCGACGACGTGCCCGATGACGAGCTGTTCGAGGCGATCGCCAGCAGCAACTTGCTGGCCAGCGAACATTGCCTGACCAGTGCCTTGCCGCTGCTGACGAAGGGTGATGCACCTCAGGTAATGGCCATCCTCAATCGCTACTCGGCCACGCAGCTGTTTGCACCCACCCAGGTTGCCAGCGGCTTCAACAGCACTGCCCAGTGGTTTCGCGAGCAACGCCAGGTACTGGATAAGCTGCAGATCAGCTTGACGGTAGTGGGGCCGCAATCGTTGAAAACCCCCGTGACAACGGCGCAAGCGATACCCGAGGCCTGGACGCCTGAAAGCGCTGCCGAGGAACTGTTGCGACGGTTGCCGCAACGCGAGCCGGAATTGGTACTGGAGACGCTGGACCTGAGCAGCTTGTGGCCATTGCGGCCCTGATCTTGTAGGAGCAGCCTTGTGCTGCGAAGAGGCCAGTGAAATCACAAAGAATCTCGGCTTTTTGTGGGTCGAGCACGCGAAAGTACAGCACGGCATTGACCTTGACCGAGACGTTGTCGCGGGTGATCACGTCCTGCGGCGGTACATCCAGCACGACCGTGCGCAGATCGACCCGAACCATCT
>NZ_JAPFCE010000170.1:0-469 GCF_026240895.1 Pseudomonas sp. DCB_AW | reverse complement strand
CGGACTACCGGGGTATCTAATCCTGTTTGCTCCCCATGCTTTCGTACCTCAGCGTCAGTATTAGGCCAGATGGCTGCCTTCGCCATCGGTATTCCTCCAGATCTCTACGCATTTCACCGCTACACCTGGAATTCTACCATCCTCTCCCATACTCTAGCTTCCCAGTATCGAATGCAATTCCCAAGTTAAGCTCGGGGATTTCACATCCGACTTAAAAAGCCGCCTACGCACGCTTTACGCCCAGTAAATCCGATTAACGCTCGCACCCTCTGTATTACCGCGGCTGCTGGCACAGAGTTAGCCGGTGCTTATTCTGCGAGTAACGTCCACTATCCAAGAGTATTAGTCTCAGTAGCCTCCTCCTCGCTTAAAGTGCTTTACAACCATAAGGCCTTCTTCACACACGCGGCATGGCTGGATCAGGGTTCCCCCCATTGTCCAATATTCCCCACTGCTGCGCCCCGTAGGT
>NZ_JAPFCE010000065.1:0-27886 GCF_026240895.1 Pseudomonas sp. DCB_AW | reverse complement strand
AAGAGGCCCGTGAAAGCAGCCAATAGTTGCGGTGCATTCACCGGCCTCTTCGCAGCACAAGGCTGCTCCTACCCTAGGGCCGATGCTGGCTTCTTTAGCCGAACTGCTTCTGCTGCTGTTGCTGCTTGGCCACAACTTCCGAGGCGGCGATATACGCCTCCTGGAACTCGTCGCTTTCCAGCCAGGCCATGGTGGTGTCTTCGTCGGCGCCATCCAGCCAGGTGCGGTAGGCATTGAACACCAGCACGATGTAGTCGGTGGCGTGCTCTTCCTTGTGCCCCTTGAGCACCAGGGCCAGCAGCGGGTCGACCAGGAACACCGAGATCATCGCGACCAGGCTGGTTTCCTGTGCCGCCTTCATCTTGTCGAACAGCTCCTTGTAGCTGTCCGACTCCATGGCCTTGTTGAACACCTGCTCGATGCTGGCGCTGTCGCCGGCGCTGGCCTTGACCGCCTGGCCACTGCGCACCATGCGGTTTTGCTTGGCCTTGCTGGCGGCGCGCTTGGCGCGTTTCTGTTGCTTGGTCGTGGTGGCCATGGGTGAATCCTTGGGTGTGCCTGAAAAAGTGCGCGTATTGAATCGCACTTGCCCGCGAAACCCAAGCGACATGCGAGGGTCTCAGGCAAGCGGCCGGATGTCCGGCATCTACTCATGAGGAATTCAGGGATGAAAACACCGATCTCGCTTTGCCTGCTAGCAGTGGCGCTGGCCGGCTGCGGCAATATTGCCGCGGTCAAATCGTTCAACACGCCTTATGGCTCACCGACTTCAGGCGATACCGCACGCCTGCGGGTGATTGCCGACGGCATGGTGCGCGCTGTGCCGGGCAAGGATTGCGTTGACTGGTACAGCCCCGGCGCCGGGGTGATCGCGGTGCCGAAGGAGGGTTTTGCCGACCGCAATGGCGAAACCCTGGGCATGCCCGCCAGCGCCCCGGTCATGCAGGGCGATGCGGTCAGCGAAGTGCTGGTGCCGGCCGGCAAGCCGTTCACCCTGCACTTTCTCGATGGTGGCCGTAGCAGCTACAACAGCGTGACCAACTGTTTGGGCATGTTCTACTTCGTGCCGCAGAAAGGCGCCGATTACGAAGTGGTGGTGCGCGGCTACAGCGCCTGCGGCGTCAAGCTGCGGCAGCTGGGGGTGGAGCAACCCGTGCAGACCACCAAGGCTGAATACTGTAGCGCCATGGCCAACTTCTGATTGCCGCTGTCAGTGGGCGGCGGTAGGCGCTTCATCCTCTTCGAAGTCGCGTGATGCGCGCCCCACCAGCAGCGGGTCTGGGGCGTGCGCTACGGCCAGGTCCTTGCCTGGGTAATCCAGCGAGTGCAGGAAGTGCCGGATGCAGTTGATGCGCGCGCGCTTCTTGTCATCGGACTTGATCACCGTCCAGGGTGCATCGGCGGTGTCGGTATGGAAGAACATCGCTTCTTTGGCGGCGGTGTAGTCGTCCCATTTGTCCAGCGACTTGATGTCGATGGGCGACAGCTTCCAGTGCTTGAGCGGGTCGTCGCGGCGTGAGATGAAGCGCCGTAGCTGCTCTTCGCGGTTTACCGAGAACCAATACTTGAACAGCAGGATGCCGCTGTTGCACAGCATGCGTTCAAGGTCGGGTGCCTGGCGCATGAACTCCAGGTACTGCAGCGGGCTGCAGAAATCCATCACCTTCTCGACCCCGGCGCGGTTGTACCAGGAGCGGTCGAAGAAGACCATTTCGCCCGCCGTGGGCAGGTGCTGGATGTAACGCTGGAAGTACCACTGGCCCTTCTCCTGCTCGGAAGGCTTTTCCAGCGCCACGATCCGCGCGCCACGTGGGTTCAAGTGCTCCATGAAGCGCTTGATGGTGCCCCCTTTGCCCGCCGCGTCGCGCCCTTCGAACAGGATCACCACGCGCTGGCCGGTTTCCTTCGCCCAGCTCTGCACTTTAAGCAGTTCGATCTGCAGCGCGTGCTTGGCCTTTTCGTATTCCTGGCGGTGCATGCGGGTGCGGTACGGGTAGCTGGCCGGTAGGCGTGCGCGGGTGCTGTCTTCGTTGCTGCCCTTGGGCGCCCTGGCCACTTCCATGGCTGCCGGTTGCTGGCTGACCTGGGTGATGACGGGGTCGGCGACGGCTTTGATGGCGGGTTTGCGCGGGCGTGCGCGGCGGTTGGGGCTGGTTGGCGTGGCGTTCGGCGTAGCGTTCGAGGTGGATGTGACTAGCAGGGTGGCGTCGTCGCTCATGGAGGTCCTGTCGGTTCTGATGTGCTTTTCCCATGCTAGGGGCGACAGGCCTGGCGCTTATTGATGCGGGTCAATTTACCCGGAAAGGTGGGCTCGGCCCCAGCCTCAGGTGGGTGGTTTCCACCTGATACTCAAAGGGCGGGCGCAATAGCCTGATCTGCCCACGCTTAGGTGGGGCTAACAGGAGACTTACCCATGAAGCATTACTTTCACCTGGTGTTGAGCTGTGTCAGCAACGACGGCACCGGTTACAACGATTGGCTTACTCTGGCCCTGGATGAGTACAAGATCACCGAGGCGGAGTTGGCCAAGGCGGTCGCATCCGTTGATGACGCCAGGGCGCTGCTGAGCATTTCCTATCGGGGGCAGATGACCCCCGAGGAATTCGATAGCCAGGCGTAATGGCTGATTTGTGACGAGGCCCTCTGTGCATTGCTCAGGGGGCCTTTTTTTGGCGGGGTTACAGATGGCCACTGCAAAAAACGCAGGCAACAAAAAACCCGCACTAGGCGGGTTTCTTGTTGTCGCTTCGGGTAACTTTGCAACCACCAGAAGCTGAAGGTGGTGCCCAGAGACGGAGTCGAACCGCCGACACGAGGATTTTCAATCCTCTGCTCTACCGACTGAGCTATCTGGGCGACGAGGTGAATTAAATAGATTTCCAGACCGTCCGTCAACGACTTTTTGAAAAAATTTTAAATTAATTCCGTCGCTTACGTTTTTTGGGGTCATTCAGCAGGCGGAACGTAGCCTTCGGCCTGGGCGTATTCTTCGCCAGCGAAAAACTTGTCCATCTCGGCCTGGAGGAATTTGCGGTCCTCGGCATTCATCATGTTCAGGCGCTTTTCGTTGATCAGCATGGTCTGGTGCTTCTGCCAGTCGGCCCAGGCCTTCTGCGAGATGTGATCGAAGATGTCCTGGCCTTTAGCACCTGGGTAGGGCGGGCGCTCCAGGCCTGGAAGTTCTTCTTTGTACTTGCGGCACATCACGGTGCGGGTCATCGGGCATCTCCTGCAATCAGTTCGTCGGCCGCGCGTTTGAGCAACTTCTTGACCGGGGCAGCGAGGCCCAGGCGCGGCGGGGTGGCGAGGTTATACCAGAGCCAGTCGGGCTCGGCCACGTGCTGGCCGACCGGGTCGACCTTCACCAGCCAGGGCTCGATCGCCAGCTGGAAGTGGCTGAAGGTGTGGGTCAGGCCGTCTAGGGCGCGGCTCTCTGCCAGGCGCAGGCCATGCTGGTAGGCGAGGTCGTCGAGCTGTTCGATGTGCTCAAGCTCCGGCAGGCTCCATAAACCACCCCACAGGCCGCTGGACGGTCGGCGGTACAGCAGGATCGCGCCTTCGTGGTTGGCCAGCAGCGGCATCAGCGTCCGGCGTTGCGGCAGCGCCTTGCGTGGCTTGGGCTCGGGGTAGCGGGTTTCTTCGCCGTGCAGGTGCGCTTCGCAGCCGCGTTGCAGTGGGCAGATCAGGCAGCTGGGCTTGCTGCGGGTACACAGCGTGGCGCCCATGTCCATCATTGCCTGGGTGTAGTGGTTGGCGCGGGTCTGCGGGGTGTAGCGCTCTGCGCTGGCCCACAGCTGGTTGGCCACCTTGGGCTCGCCGGGGTAGCCGGCCTGGGCGGTAAAGCGGGCCAGCACGCGCTTGACGTTGCCGTCCAGGATGGGCGCGCGGATGCCCATGCTGATGCTGGCGATGGCACCGGCGGTGGAGCGGCCGATGCCAGGCAGTTCGGTCAGTTGCTCGACGCTACGCGGGAACTCGCCGCCATGCTGCTCGACGACGATTTTCGCGGCCTTCTGCAGGTTGCGCGCGCGGGTGTAATAGCCCAGGCCCGTCCACAGGTGCAGCACTTCGTCCTCCGGCGCTTCGGCCAGGGCCTGCACGGTGGGCAGGGCCTGCATGAAGCGGTCGAAGTAGTTGAGCACGGTGCTGACCTGGGTCTGCTGCAACATGATTTCCGACACCCATACCCGGTACGGGTTGATGCCCTGTTGCCAGGGCAGGTCGTGTCGGCCGTGCGCGTCATACCAGTCCAGCACGGCGCTGGAGAACTGCTCGGGGCTCATCGTTTGAACAGCCCCTTGAGCGCGTCTTTGAGTTCAGGGCTCACTTTGTCTCCGAGTTTTTCGTCGAGTTTTTCATCAATCTTGTCTTTCAGGCGGTTGCCGGCCAGTTTCGCGGCGACCTTGCCCAGGCCGTCCTGGTCCAGGCGGCAGGCCTTGGCGCCAAGCTCCAGCGGGCCGCGGCAGCGCAGCGGCACTTCAACGCCGACATAGCGCTCGTTGACCTGGCAGGCCGGGTCCGGCATGGCGCGTTGGTCGCCTTCGACGACCACGCCGACGTTGTAGTCCATGCCCAGCACGCGCAGGTCGAGGTCGCCGTGGCCGTTGACGGTCAGGCCAGGGATGCGGGCCTTGAGGTCTGGGTTGCTGGCCACGCCATTGCGCACCACCAGGCTGCCACGCAGTTCCTCGAAGGGCGTGTCCTTGCCGCGCGGTTCGCCGCTGAGCGTTTTACGGTTCAGGGTGGCGATGGCCTGGCACAGTTGCTGTTCAAGGTTGGCATTGACCAGCACGCCATCGTTGATGGTGAAGTTGGCGCTGCCATTGAGGGTGTCGACCAGTGCCTTCTGGCTGTTACCGGTTGCGGTCAGGTCGCTGGTCAGGGTCAGCAGGCCCTTGACCGGTGGCGTTTGCTCTTTGCCCTCGGCCTTGATGAAGTGTTCCACCGGTACGCGGTTGATCTTGGTATTGACGCCAAGCTGCGGTACGGCAGGGCGCACATCGACGGTGCCCTTGGCCTCGAAGCTGCCATTGTAGAGGCCGCCGCGCAGGGTTTGCAGGGTCACCAAGCCGCCTTGGCCGGTGGCCTTGAGCTGGGCATCCTGAATGGGCAGTTTGTCCAGGGTCAGTGCGCCGAACGTCAGGTCGGCCTGCAGGTCGAGGGCGCGCAGGCGGTCCACCGGCAGCAGCTTGTCGTCGCTCCAGGCGACCTGGGTCGGGGCGTTGGGCAGCGGGGAGCTGCTGGCACCGGCCACGGCGCTGGCTTCCTGTTGGTTGACCTCGGCCTGGCGGGCGGCGGTGGCGCCTTTGGCTTGTTCGCTCTTGGCGGGCAGGTAGCGGTCGGCGTCGAAGGTGTCGGCCTTCAGTTGCAGGCGCAGGGCCTGTTTGGCGAAGTCTTCGACGGCCACGCGGCCGGTGAAGGTGCTGTCGTCCAGCTTCACGGCCAGGTCTGCCAGGGCCAGGCTGTTCGACGTGCCTTGCAGGCGGGTGACCAGTTCCAGCTTGGTGAACGCGGCAGGGTCGTTCGTGGTGGGCAGCGGGCGGCCGATGCCGTCGAGGAAGGTGCGCAGGTCGAACTGGGCGATCGACAGGCCGCCGCTGAGTTGGGGTGCCTTGTCCAGGTCGCGCAGGTTCAGTTCACCCAGTGCACGCAGCTGGTTGGCCGAAATTTTCAGGCCATTCCACGAAGCGACATTGGCTGCCAGGTCGACCAGCAGTTGGCCTTGCGCGGCGAAGGTCACGGTCTTGCCTGCAAACGGCTCGCCCGAGGTTTCGCCCGACAGGCGCATGTCTTCGAAGTTGTAGCGCTTGAGCTTGCGGTCAAAGCGCAGTTCGCCGGCAAGCTCGGTGCGGGCCTTGATGCTCGGTTGGGTGGCGCTGAGGAAGGCACTCGCCTTAAGCGCAATGTTCGCGCCTTCATGGACCGGGCCGGTGCTCAGCTGGATGCTTTCGGCGCTGTAGCTCTGGCCGTTTTTGGCATCGGTGTACTGCACGCGGGCGTTGTTCACGGTCAGGCTGTCGATGTCGAGTTTGACCGCACGCTCGCTGCCGCTGTCGGCTTGCGCCGGGGCCTGTTCGGCAGGTGCCTGGGCCGGTGTATCGGTTGGGGCGCCGTTAGGGGCGGGCAATGGCTTGCCGATGTCTTCCCAGTTGCCATGGCCATTTTCGTCGCGGGCCAGGGTCAAGTTCAGGCCTTCGACGCGCACATCGCTCATCTGCACTTCGCGGCGCAGCAGCGGCAGCACGCGTACCGACAGGCCGAGCATCTTCAGGTCGGCGAACGGCTCGCTGGGTTTGCTCAAGGTCGCGATGCTCGCGTCATGCAGCTCCAGGCCCAACCACGGGAACAGGCTCCAGCCGATGTCACCGTTGAGGGTCAGCTCGACATGAGCCTTGTCGCGCGCCAGCTGGCGAATCTCGTCTTTGTAGTCGTTGGGATCAAAGAGGTGGGTCAGGGCGAAGCCCAGCGCCACGATGATCAGCAGCAACCCGAGAAGCCCCAGTCCCAGGATTTTGCCGAACGCTTTCATGGGCGAGTCCTTGTAGTCCGATTTGAATTTCAGCGGCAGAGTATAGCGCCGCAGTGCTTATCCCTGCGTATCCGGCAAGAGATACAGGGCATTTCCCTACGAATGGATCAGATGTTGCGGCTTTCGACAGTTCTCATATCTACAGTTCCAACGGCGCATGCAGCCATTGTAGGAGCAGCCTTGTGCTGCGAAGACGGCAGAGCGAACAACCCAGAATCAAGCTGATTTTTGCCGGCCTCTTCGCAGCACAAGGCTGCTCCTACAAGAATGGGGTGAACTCGAAATACCGTTTCAGCTACAGAAAAATCCACGATATCAGATTGCTTTCATCCCACCGGGTGCTGGTAACCTTGCGCCGCTTTCGGTGTGCCCGCGACCCATTGTCGCGGTGCGTCGCCCAGTAAAGGCCATACAAAAAGGATCAAACCCATGAGCAGTAACGTCACGGCGGGCACCTTGGCCGGTGCGCCGAGCTTCCTGTCGAAGGAGCGCATCATCGCCCGTCCGGGCTTCAACCGTTGGCTGGTGCCACCGGCCGCCTTGGCTATCCACCTGTGTATCGGCATGGCCTACGGCTTCTCGGTGTTCTGGTTGCCGCTGTCGCAAGCCATCGGCATCACCGCGCCGGTGGCCTGCTCGGCGGACATGGGGTTCATCGCCCGCCTGTTCAGCGCCGAGTGCGACTGGCCGATTTCGATGCTGAGCTGGATCTACACCTTGTTCTTCGTGTTCCTCGGCTGCTCAGCCGCGGTGCTTGGCGGCTGGCTGGAACACGCCGGGCCACGCAAGGCCGGGCTGGTGTCGGCGCTGTGCTGGTGCGGCGGTATGCTGATCTCGGCGATTGGGGTGAAGACCCATCAGCTGTGGCTGATGTGGCTGGGCTCTGGTGTGATCGGCGGCATTGGCCTGGGCCTGGGCTATATTTCGCCGGTCTCGACGCTGATCAAGTGGTTCCCGGACAAACGCGGCATGGCCACCGGCATGGCGATCATGGGGTTTGGCGGTGGCGCGATGGTCGGCGCCCCCCTGGCGACCGCGTTGATGGGCCACTTTGGCAGCGCAGAAGACGTCGGGGTATGGCAGAGCTTCGTGGTGATGGCGGCGATCTACTTCGTGTTCATGACGGCCGGCGCCCTGGGTTACCGCGTGCCACCGACCGGCTGGAAGCCTGAGGGCTGGACCGCCCCGGCGAAAAAGGCCGGCAATGGCATGGTCACCGACCGCCATGTGCACGTCAGCGTGGCCTGGAAAACCCCACAGTTCGCCCTGGTGTGGCTGGTGCTGTGCCTGAACGTCTCGGCAGGCATCGGTATTCTGGGCATGGCGTCGCCGCTGTTGCAGGAAGTGTTCGCCGGCAAGTTGCTGGGCAACGAGCTGAGCTTCAGCGAACTGAACGCCACCCAGCTGGCGCAAATTGCCGCCATCGCAGCGGGCTTCACCGGCTTGCTGAGCCTGTTCAACATTGGCGGGCGCTTCTTCTGGGCGTCGTTCTCTGACTACATTGGCCGCAAGAACACCTACTTTGCCTTCTTCGCCTTGGGCGTGGGCCTCTACAGCCTGGTGCCGAACATGGGGCACCTGGGCAACGTGGCGCTGTTCGTGGCGGCGTTCTGCATCATCCTGTCGATGTACGGTGGCGGCTTTGCCACGGTGCCGGCGTACCTGGCCGACTTGTTCGGCACGCAGATGGTCGGTGCGATTCATGGGCGCCTGCTGACGGCCTGGGCGGCGGCGGGCGTGCTGGGGCCGGTGCTGATCACCTACCTGCGCGAGTCTCAGCTGGCGGCGGGCGTTGAGCGCGCGGCGGCGTATGACATGACCCTGTATATCCTCGCGGGCCTGCTGGTGCTGGGCTTTATCTGCAACATGCTGATTCGCCCGGTGGCCGACAAGCACTTCATGAGCGACCAGCAACTGGCCGCCGAGCGTGCGCTGAGCCATGACAAGGGTGCCGATGGCGCACGTTCGCTGGAGTGGCATGCCGCGCCGGGCAGCTTGCCGTTGGTGCTGATCGCCTGGGCTGCGGTGGTTGTGCCGCTGGCTTGGGGGGTGTGGATTACGCTGCAGAAGACGGCTGTACTGTTCCATTGAAGGTAGGGGGGGGCGCTGTGCGCCCCTTTCGCGGCGCAAGGCCGCTCCTACAAGGGCGTGGTTGGGTGCAAGAGCCGGTGAAAGGGCTGCAACGCAGCCCCAGATTCACAGCTTGTATAGACCTGTAACGGCATCTACCCCCCGTCATTGCTTGCTTTGCCATATGTCATCCGCGTTTCAAGCTGGCGCGTTCTGGGCCTATAATGGAGCCCTTTTCGCCCAATGATTTTGCGGAGCTGGTGATGGTCGAACGTAAGGCTTCCGTCGAGCGCAATACCCTGGAAACCCAGGTCAAGTGCTCGATCAACCTAGATGGCAGCGGCAAGGCCCGATTTGATATCGGTGTGCCTTTCCTTGAACACATGCTCGACCAGATCGCCCGACATGGGCTGATCGATCTGGACATCGAGTGCAAGGGTGACCTGCACATCGACGATCACCATACCGTCGAAGACGTCGGTATCACCCTGGGCCAGGCATTTGCCCAGGCGATCGGCGACAAGAAAGGCATCTTCCGCTACGGCCACGCCTATGTGCCGCTGGACGAAGCGCTGTCGCGCGTGGTCATCGACTTCTCTGGCCGCCCAGGCCTGCAGATGCACGTGCCGTACACCCGCGCCACGGTCGGTGGCTTCGATGTCGACCTGTTCCAGGAATTCTTCCAGGGCTTCGTCAACCACGCCCTGGTGAGCCTGCACATCGACAACCTGCGTGGCCACAACACCCACCACCAGATCGAAACCGTGTTCAAGGCGTTCGGCCGCGCGCTGCGCATGGCCATTACCTTGGACGAGCGCATGGCTGGGCAGATGCCTTCCACCAAGGGATGCCTGTAAATGCAGACGGTAGCCGTAATCGACTATGGCATGGGCAACCTGCACTCGGTGGCCAAGGCGCTCGAGCATGTCGGCGCCGGCAAGGTGCTGGTCACCAGCGACGCCGCGGTGATCCGCGAGGCTGACCGCGTGGTGTTCCCAGGCGTGGGCGCGATTCGCGACTGCATGGCCGAAATCCGTCGCCTGGGCTTCGACAGCCTGGTGCGCGAAGTCAGCCAGGACCGCCCGTTCCTCGGCATCTGTGTCGGCATGCAAGCGCTGCTCGAACACAGTGAAGAGAACAACGGCGTCGACTGCATCGGCCTGTTCCCAGGCCAGGTGAAGTTTTTCGGCAAGGGCCTGCAAGAGGATGGCGAGCACCTGAAGGTGCCGCACATGGGCTGGAACGAAGTCAGCCAGGCCAACCACCATCCGCTGTGGCACGACATCCCTGACCGCGCACGTTTCTATTTCGTGCACAGCTACTACATCAATGCCGGCAAGCCGAGCCAGGTGGTTGGTCGCGGCCACTATGGCGTCGACTTCGCCGCCGCGCTGGCCGACGGCTCGCGCTTTGCCGTGCAGTTCCACCCAGAGAAGAGCCACACCCATGGCCTGCAGTTGCTGCAGAACTTCGTCGCCTGGGACGGGCGCTGGTAAATGAGCCGATCGAAGACCAAGGCCCCGATCATTACCCTGGCCCCCGAGCAGGAGCGCGAAGCGCTCGATACGCTCAAGCGTTTTCTCGAAGACCGTTTCGAGCTGCAGCTGGGGTCGTTTGAAGTGGCCGAGGTCCTCGACCTGTTCAGCAAAGAGATTGCACCCCATTACTACAACAGGGCGATTGCCGATGTTCAGCTGCACCTCAAGGAGCGGTTCGAGAGCATCGAGAGCGACCTGTGGGCACTCGAGAAGCCCTGAAACCCAACAAATAGACAGGTTCCCAAGATGCTGATTATCCCCGCTATCGATCTGAAGGACGGTGCCTGCGTGCGCCTGCGCCAGGGCCGCATGGAAGACTCCACGGTATTTTCCGATGACCCGGTGAGCATGGCCGCCAAATGGGTCGAGGGTGGCTGCCGCCGCCTGCACCTGGTCGACCTCAACGGCGCCTTCGAAGGCCAGCCGGTCAACGGCGAAGTGGTCACCGCCATCGCCAAGCGTTACCCGACCCTGCCGATCCAGATCGGCGGCGGCATTCGCTCGCTGGAAACCATCGAGCACTACGTCAAGGCGGGCGTCAGCTACGTCATCATCGGCACCAAGGCGGTTAAGCAGCCAGAGTTCGTCGCCGAGGCCTGCAAGGCCTTCCCGGGCAAGGTCATCGTTGGCCTGGACGCCAAGGACGGCTTCGTCGCCACCGACGGCTGGGCTGAAGTCAGCACTGTTCAGGTCATCGACCTGGCCAAGCGTTTCGAAGCCGATGGCGTCTCGGCGATCGTCTACACCGACATCGCCAAGGATGGCATGATGCAGGGCTGCAACGTGCCCTTCACCAAAGCCCTGGCCGAAGCCACGCGCATTCCGGTGATCGCATCGGGTGGCATTCACAACCTGGGCGACATCAAGGCCCTGCTGGACGCCAAGGCCCCTGGCATCATCGGCGCCATCACTGGCCGTGCCATCTACGAAGGCACCCTCGATGTCGCCGAGGCCCAGGCCTTCTGCGACAACTACCAAGGCTGAGGACTGAACCATGGCACTGGCCAAGCGCATCATCCCTTGCCTGGACGTGGACAACGGCCGGGTGGTCAAGGGCGTCAAGTTCGAGAACATCCGTGATGCCGGCGACCCGGTAGAAATTGCCCGTCGCTACAACGAGCAGGGTGCCGACGAAATCACCTTCCTCGACATCACCGCCAGCGTCGATGGCCGCGACACCACGCTGCATACCGTCGAGCGCATGGCCAGCCAAGTGTTCATCCCGCTGACTGTGGGCGGTGGCGTGCGCACCGTGCAGGACATCCGCAACCTGCTCAATGCCGGTGCCGACAAGGTCTCGATCAACACGGCTGCGGTGTTCAACCCGGAGTTCGTGGGCGAGGCGGCGGACCGTTTCGGTTCGCAGTGCATCGTCGTTGCCATCGATGCCAAGAAGGTCTCCGCGCCGGGTGAAACGCCGCGCTGGGAGATTTTCACCCATGGCGGGCGCAAGCCGACCGGGTTGGATGCGGTGGAGTGGGCGAAGAAGATGGAAGGCCTGGGTGCCGGTGAGATCCTGCTGACCAGCATGGACCAGGACGGCATGAAGAACGGCTTTGACCTGGGCGTTACCCGGGCCATCAGCGATGCGCTGGGGATTCCGGTGATTGCGTCGGGTGGGGTGGGTAACCTGCAGCACCTGGCGGACGGGATTCTGGAAGGGCATGCCAGCGCGGTGTTGGCGGCCAGTATCTTCCACTTTGGCGAGTACACCGTTCCGGAAGCCAAGGCCTACATGGCTTCGCGCGGGATTGTCGTTCGCTGAGCCATTGCTGGGAGGGCATTGCCCTCCATTCGCAGCACAAGGCTGCTCCTACAAGAATACGCGCCCCCCTGTAGGAGCAGCCTTGTGCTGCGAATGGGCCGCAACGCGGCCCCAAACGGCATACGCGCCCCCTGTAGGAGCAGCCTTGTGCTGCGAATGGGCCGCAACGCGGCCCCAATGGCATCACCCGTGGTTCTTGCCCAGCAACGCGTGGTAAAGCTCGGTATCCCCAAGAATCCCCACCACCTTGTCGTTATCCTGCAGCACCAGCTTGTTGCCCGTCTGATAACGAATCTGCAGCGCCTCACGCATACCGATATCGGCGTGCACCACCGTCGGCCTGCGCTCCAGCAACTCAACATTCTGCCCTGGCGCCCAATTCTGCATATCCAGGCCGTTCTGGCCTTGGCGTGCGCGCTTGAGCGAGCCGCCTTCGCCAATGTCCAGCCATGAGTCGATACCCGGGTCCAGGCACACCGACCCATTGACCCGTTTGCAGTTGTCCAGGCTGCGCATCAGGCTGCGGCCGCACAACACGTTCAGCGGGTTGGTGTGGGCAACGAAGGTGCGCACATAGTCGTCCGCCGGGTTCAGTACGATCTCTTCGGGCTTGCTGTACTGGATGATCCGCCCGTCCTTCATGATTGCAATGCGGCTGCCCAGCTTCAACGCTTCGTCCAGGTCGTGGCTGACGAACACGATGGTCTTGCTCAGCTTGCGCTGCAGCTCCAGCAGTTCGTCCTGCAGGCCCTGGCGGATCAGCGGGTCGAGTGCCGAGAACGGTTCGTCCATCAGCAGAATGTCGGCATCCATCGCCAGCGCTCGGGCCAGGCCCACCCGCTGCTGCATACCCCCGGACAGCTCGTCGGGCTTCTTGTTGCGCCACTGGGTCAGGCCAACCAGTTCAAGCTTCTCGTCTACCAGCTTGCGCCGCTCTTTCTCTGGGCGGCCCTGCATTTCCAGGCCAAAGCTGATGTTCTCGCGCACCGTCAGCCAGGGCATCAGGGCGAACTTCTGGAACACCATGGCGATGCGCTTGGTGCGCATCATCTTCAGCTCGGCCGGGGTGCAGTGGGCGATGTCGATGTGCTTGCCTTCATGCTCGACGAACAGCTTGCCGCGGCTGACCGTGTTCAGGCCGTTAATGCAGCGCAGCAGGCTCGACTTGCCCGAGCCGGACAGGCCCATGAGCACGCAGATTTCGCCTTTCTCGATATCCAGGTTGGCTTTTTCGACACCCACCACCAGGCCGGTCTGCTTGAGGATCTGCTCGCGGGTCTTGCCCTGGTCGAGCAGCGACAATGCCTCGCGCGGTTTGTTGGAGAAGATGACGTCGACGTCTTCGAACCGAATGATGCTCATGCTTCACCCCTTACCGTGACTTCCGGTTGCTTGCAGATACGGTCGAGCATGATCGCCAGCAGCACGATCGCCAGGCCCGCTTCGAAGCCCAGGGAGATATCGGCGGTGTTCAGTGCGTTGACCACAGGTTTGCCCAGGCCGTCGGCGCCCACCAGGGCCGCGATGACTACCATCGACAGCGACAGCATGATGCATTGGGTGACACCGGCCGCGATGCTCGGCATCGCGTGGGGCAGTTCGATGCGGGTCAGCAGCTGACGGCGCGAGCAGCCAAAGGCCTTGCCGGCGTCGAGCAGCTCTTGTGGCACATCGCAAATGCCCAGGTAGGTGAGGCGGATCGGCGCGGCGATGGCGAACACCACCGTCGAGATCAGCCCCGGGACCACGCCCAGGCCGAACAGGGTCAGGGTCGGGATCAGGTAAACGAAGGTGGGTACCGTCTGCATCAGGTCGAGTACCGGGCGCATGGCGGTATAGAACATCGGTTTATGCGCGGCGACGATGCCCAGCGGCACGCCAATGGCCACGCAGACCACGGTGGCGAAGGTCACCTGCGCCAGGGTTTCCATGGTTTCCTGCCAGTAACCCAGGTTGAAGATAAGCAGGAACGACAGCGCAACGAACGCCGTCAGCCCCCACTTGCGCTGGATAACGTGCGCCAGGGCGGCGAACAGGGCGATGAGGACGAACGGGTTGAACCAGGTCAGGGTACTGGTGACGCCATGGATCATGAACTCCAGGCCTTGCGCGATGGCGTCGAAATAATTCGCGCCGTTCTGGGTCAGCCATTCGACGAACGACGCGATGTACTGCCCCAGGGGTATTTTCTGATCGATAAGCATGATAGCGAGCTTCCACCTGCAAAGATTGAAATCAGTCCGGGGCGGGCACGGTCCCGCCCCGAGGTAGCGCTATTGCGTGGTGCGTTATTGCGCCAGCTTGGCCTTGGCCGCCTCAAGGCCGGGTTTGCCATCAACGGTGGTAACGCCCGCCAGCCAGGTATCCAGCTTGCCGGGGTTGTCTTTAAGCCACTTCTTGGCGGCTGCTTCGGGTTTCATCTTGTCGTCCAGGACATAGCCCATCATGGTGCTTTCATCCTTGAGCTCGAACGACAGGTTCTTGAGCAGTTGGCCAACGTTGCTGCATTCCTGCACGTAACCCTTGCGGGTGTTGGTCAATACGGTTGCCTTGCCGAATTCGGGGCCGAAAAAATCATCCCCGCCGGTGAGGTATTGCATCTTGAAGCGGGTGTTCATCGGGTGCGGTTCCCAGCCCAGGAACACCACCGACTCGTTGCGTTTTTGCGCCCGGTCGACCTGCGACAGCATGCCGGCCTCGCTCGACTGCACGATCTTGAAGCCGGCGTCCTTCAGGCCGAAGGCGTTCTTGTCGATCATGCTCTGGATGGTGCGGTTGCCGTCGTTACCCGGCTCGATGCCGTAGATCTTGCCGTCCAGTTCTTTCTTGAACTTGGGGATGTCGCTGAAATCCTTCAGGCCCTTGTCATACAGCGCCTGGGGCACGGCCAAGGTGTACTTGGCGTTTTCCAGGTTGGCGCGCACGGTCTCGACGGTGCCGGCGTCGCGGTACTGCTTGATGTCGTTCTCCATGGTCGGCATCCAGTTGCCGAGAAACACGTCCAGGTCCTTGCCGGTGGCCAGCGACTTATAGGTCACCGGTACCGAGATCATGGTGGTGTGGGTCTTGTAACCCAGGGCTTCGAGCACAACGCTTGTGGTGGCTGTCGTCACCGTGATGTCGGTCCAGCCGACATCGGAGAAACGTACCGTCTGGCACTGCTCAGGCTCGGCGGCCTGGGCCAGCAGCGGGGTGGACAACAACGCAACCAACAACAGCGAGGGTGAACCTTTCATGGATGGACTCCTGTGATTTTGTCTTCGGGTTCGCGTGGGTCGCCGGGCGTTCTGAAGGTCCGGTCGACCAGGCCTGCAGAGGGCAGGTTGCGTGGCCGTGCTATACGAGTCGCTTTTGATAATCCTCCAGCGCCGGGCAATCGCCTACTGGTGGGGTCGTATCCAGTACGGAACGGGTCGTATCCAGTACTGGCGATGTCGCATATGGATTTTTCCACCCCCTCGGCCGCGTTTTTGCGTCACCAGGCCGCTGGAAAACGGCGTGAAGACGGCAGTACCTCAGGTAAAAACAGCACGGCGCAGCTGGACAAAACTACGTCGGTTGCAGACGGCGAAGGGGTAGGCAAAAGGCCGATGATGCGTGCATTCATGGCGGCTCGCAGCTTCAGCCTAGCAGTTGCCCCGCCCTGCGCATGGCGCGCAGAGACAAGCCCAGCAAGAGGTGATTCGACAATGGCCATCAGCGTGTTCGACCTGTTCAAGATTGGTGTCGGGCCCTCCAGCTCCCACACCGTCGGCCCCATGCGGGCTGGCGCTCTGTTTGTCCAGGGGCTGCGCGAGCGCGGCGAACTGGAGCAGGTAAAACGGGTCGAGGTGCGGCTGTATGGTTCGCTCTCGGCCACCGGCATCGGTCACGGCACCGACAACGCCACCATCATGGGCCTGATGGGCGACTGGCCGGACGCCATCGACCCGACCCAGATCGTCCCTCGCATCGCCGACCTGCGCGAAACCAACACCCTGCTGCTGGCCGGCCGCCTGCCCATCGAGTTTGTCTGGGCCCGCGACATGCTGTTGCTGGACGAGAACCTGCCGTACCACCCCAACGCCATGACCTTGATCGCCGAAGGCGCGCAGGGCGAGCTGCACCGCGACACCTACTACTCGGTGGGCGGTGGCTTTGTGGTCGATGCTGCGCAGGCCGCCAGCGGTGTGCTGGACGCCGACCAGACCGTATTGCCCTACGACTTCAACAGTGCCGCCGAGCTGCTGCAACTGTGCAAGCAAAACGACCTCAGCGTGTCGCAATTGATGATGGCCAACGAGAAGGTCTGGCGCAGCGAGGAAGAGATCCACGCCGGCCTGCAGAAGCTTTGGCAAGCCATGCAGGAGTGCGTCACCAACGGCCTGAAATACGAAGGCACGCTGCCCGGTGGCCTCAACGTACGGCGCCGCGCCGCCAAGCTGCACCGCAGCTTGCAAGAGATCGGCAAGCCCAACGTGATCGGCTCGACCATGAGCGCCATGGAGTGGGTCAACCTGTTCGCCCTGGCGGTCAACGAAGAAAACGCCGCCGGCGGGCGCATGGTCACCGCGCCCACCAACGGCGCTGCGGGCATCATCCCGGCGGTGCTGCACTACTACATGCGCTTCAGTGATGTGGTGGACGAGTCGAACGTGACCGACTTCTTCCTCGGGGCGGCAGCGGTCGGCATCCTGTGCAAGAAGAACGCTTCAATTTCCGGCGCCGAAGTCGGCTGCCAGGGGGAGGTCGGTTCGGCCTGTGCCATGGCGGCGGCAGGCCTTGCGCAAGTGTTGGGGGCGACACCGCCACAATTGGAAAACGCTGCCGAAATCGCTTTGGAACACAACCTTGGCCTGACCTGCGACCCGGTCGGTGGCCTGGTGCAGGTGCCGTGTATCGAGCGCAACGCGATTGCCGCAGTCAAGGCGATCAACGCGGTGCAGATGGCCCTGCGCGGCGACGGCGAACACTTCATTTCCCTCGACCAGGTGATCCGCACCATGCGTGACACCGGCGCCGACATGCACGACAAGTACAAAGAGACCTCACGCGGCGGCCTGGCGGTCAGCGCCATCGAATGCTGATGCGCTAATCACGCGCTGCTGGTCACCACGACGCCCCACTATGGGGCGTTTGTGCATGACCGGCCGTCAGATGTCGCGATGAGTGTGGGCATTGTCGGTGACACTTAAGAGTGTCGTTTCTGGGCAACCCACAAGGCACGTGTCACCAAAGTGCTCAGCAGTTACAAGGAGCGCGCCTAGCACGGCGGTTCCAGAAGTTCAGCCAGCCCGCGCCGAAGGCCCTGATTTGCCGAGTAAAGGCGTCGTTTTCAGGTTTTTTCGGATAGCCGTTCAATTTCAGGCACGGCGTTTGCGTTGTGATTGGCAACAAGCCCCTACCTACGAAGAGGGGGCCATAACAAAAAAATCAGTGCCCGCCTGAGGCACACCCTGCATTTGTGTGAGGAGAAATCGCGATGACGTCGTACACCTCCGGGAATCCAACCCAGAACCGCACAGCTCCCCAGTCCATCGGGTTTCTTCTACTGGACAACTTCACCCTGATTTCCCTGGCGTCGGCGGTAGAGCCGCTGCGCATGGCCAACCAGCTTTCCGGCCGCGAGCTGTACCGCTGGCACACCCTGACCGTCGATGGCGGCCAGGTCTGGGCCAGTGATGGCCTGCAGATCACCCCCGACGCGGCCATGCACAATGCGCCGCCGATCGACACCGTGATCGTCTGCGGTGGTGTCGGCATTCAGCGTACCGTTACCCGTGAACACGTGACCTGGCTGCAGGCGCAGGCTCGCCAGTCACGGCGCCTGGGCGCGGTGTGTACTGGCAGCTGGGCGCTGGCCTGTGCCGGGCTGCTCGACGGCTTCGATTGCAGCGTGCACTGGGAATGCCTGGCCGCCATGCAGGAGGCCTACCCACGGGTGAACATGAGCACCCGCCTGTTCACCCTCGACCGCAACCGCTTTACCAGCTCCGGTGGCACCGCGCCGCTGGACATGATGCTGCACCTGATTAGCCGCGATCACGGCCGTGAACTGTCGGCGGCGATCTCCGAGATGTTCGTCTACGAGCGCATTCGCAACGAGCAAGACCACCAGCGCGTGCCGCTCAAGCACATGCTCGGCACCAACCAGCCGAAGCTGCAGGAAATCGTCGCGCTGATGGAGGCCAACCTGGAAGAGCCGATCGACCTCGACGAACTGGCGGTGTATGTGTCGGTGTCGCGGCGCCAGCTCGAGCGCCTGTTCCAGAAGTACCTGCACTGCTCGCCGTCGCGCTATTACCTGAAGCTGCGCCTGATCCGCGCGCGGCAGTTGCTGAAGCAGACGCCGATGTCGATCATCGAAGTGGCCTCGGTGTGTGGCTTCGTCTCTACCCCGCATTTCTCCAAGTGCTACCGCGAGTACTTCGGCATTCCGCCGCGTGATGAGCGCGTGGGCTCCAACACCGCGCAGCAGGTGGCGATGATGCCGATCCCGCAGGCCATGACCCTGTCGCCGCACAGCGGGCCGATGGCGGCCCTGAGCCAGGCACGCAACGAGTCGACGTTCGCCAGCGTAAGGCTGTAAACGCTACGCGCCCGTTTGTAGGAGCAGCCTTGTGCTGCGAAGAGGCCGGTAACAGCGTCATATAACGACCCTGTTTTCACCGGCCTCTTCGCAGCACAAGGCTGCTCCTACACGTGAACACCGCCCGTGATCATGTATTGATAATGATTCTCGACTACGGGTAACATCGCCGCCCCCGATACTCCCTGGCATACCACCCCGTGGCGGACGACAAACTGCAGCTGTACTTGGCCCATCGGGCGGCGTTGGTCGATTATGCGCGCCCGATCGTTGGCTGCCGTGCCCGCGCCGAGGATGTGGTCCAGGAAGCCTGGCTGCGTTTCAGTGGGCAGCAGGATGATGCCGACATCCGCCACCCGGCCAGCTACCTCTACCGCATCGTGCGTAACCTGGCCCTGGATCAGACCCGCCGCACCGCCACCGAAAAAGCCCAGCCAGACGGCGACGAAATCCTCGCCGAGCTGCCGTCGAGCAGTGCCTCGCCCGAGCAGGCGGTCAGCCAGCAGAACGAACTGGACGCCATCAGCCGAGCCCTCGAAGAACTGCCGCAACGCACCCGCATCGCCTTCGAAATGCACCGCCTAGGGGGCTTCACCTTGCAGCAGGTGGCCAACCACCTGAACGTCTCCGTGAGCTTGGTGCATCAACTGGTGCGCGACGCCATGAGCCATTGCATGGCGCGGCTGGAGGACGACCTTTGACGGGGCTGTTGAAAAAACCAGGCGCTGGCGCGTCCTTTGCTCATCGGGCCGACTCTGTGCGACCCTTCGCGCCCCTCAGCCCCCAGGAGACGTGCCGGACATGACGCCAGCAGACCTCGTATCCAGCCGCCGCGAGCAGGCCCTGGACTGGCTCCTGCGCCTGCAGCAGGCCCCGCAGGATGGGCCGCTGCGTGCCGAGTTCGAGCAATGGTGCGCCAGCGATTCGGCCAACGCCGAGGCCTACCGCAAAGCCGAGCGGGTGTGGCAGCTGACGGGGCAACTGGCCCCTGCTACCACCGCGCAATGGCCGCAGGCCGAGGTGCTCCGCTTGCCTGTGCAACGCACATCTCGGCGCCGCTGGTGGCTGGGCGCTGCGGTCGCTGCCTGCCTGTTGGTGGCGCTGGCGCCTTCCTTGAGCCTGCGGCTGCAGGCCGACTACCGCACGGCCCAGGGCGAAACGCGCGACATCACCCTGGCCGATGGCAGCGTGGTGCAGATGGACAGCGACACGGCCATCGCCGTGGACTATGCGGGTGATCACCGTGATGTGCGCCTGCTCACCGGCCAGGCCTTTTTCCAGGTCACCCCCGACAAGGCCAAGCCGTTTCACGTGCGTGCCCAGGCGGTGCAGGTAACGGTGACGGGGACGGCGTTCAACGTCGCACTGCGGCCAGGCAGGGTAGGGGTGGATGTGCAGCACGGGTCGGTGCGGGTCGAGGACAGCGGCGATGGGCATGTGCTGTCCGGTGCGCTGACTGCAGGGCAGCGGCTGCGCTATGACCATGGGCTGGTACAGGTGCACACCTTCGTGCCCGCGCAGGCGGCCGCCTGGCGTCAAAGGCAACTGATTGCCGATGACCAGACGGTGGCCGAACTGGTTGCGGAGCTGGCGCGCTACCTGCCGGGCAAGGTGCTGCTGCGTGACGATGCGCTGGGGGCCAAGCGCGTCACCGGTGTGTATGACCTGCGCAAACCCGAGGCGGCGCTGCGTGCGGTGGTCCGGCCGCATGGCGGAGAGCTGCGTAGCTATGGGCCTTGGTTGTTGGTGCTGAGTAAGCCTTGAGATTGCCGGGGGCCGCTTTGCGGCCCCAAAAAACGCGTCACAAAAAAACTAATTTCACAATTTTCTGAAAATTCCCCGCACTGCCCCGTCTTCTTCCCCGCGCGCAATAACTGATACCGATTCGTATTCAATTTTGCAGCCCGGCGATTGCCCGGGGTGGGGATGTGGGATGACTGAAACAACAAGCCGTATGCCTCGCCAAGCGCGGGGGTGGTCGTTGCGCCTGAAGCATTTGGCCCGCAGTACGCTGCTTGGCGCAGGCTGTGCCCTGTTCGTGCCTGCAGTGTCGGCAAGTGAGGCCGCCGCCTCTTCGCAATTGGCGCAAGTGCATGCATTTGCTATCCCGGAGCAGGACCTTGCTGCCGCGTTGATCGCCTTCGGCCAGCAAAGCGGTCTGCAAATGACCGCCGATGCGCAGTTGCTGGAGGGCGCGCATAGCAATGCCGTGCAGGGGCGTTTCAGCAACGAAGCGGCATTGGCTCGCCTGCTTTCTGGCAGTGGCCTGACCTGGGACTACGACGGTGGTGTGGTAAGCCTGCGCCTCCTGCACAGCGATGCAGATGCCGGCCCTATGGAATTGCATGACACCTTGGTGCTGGGCGATAGCGGCGACAATGGTTACCTGGGTGCCACGGTCATCAGCAATCAGGCCATCCGTGCCTTCCCAGGGGCCAACGGCGATATCACGACCCTGCTGCAGATGCACCCGAGCGTGCAATTTTCCAGCGCGCAAAAAAGCTCCAACACCCCGGGCGAAATCGACCCCGCCGACATCAGCATCAACGGCGCCAAGTTCTACCAGAACAACTTCATGATCGATGGCATTTCGATCAATAACGACTTGGACCCTGGCGCCCATGGCTACAGTGAAAACCGCCAATTCGATGCCGCGCCCAGCAACCCCCACGGCATAGCCCTGGACGCTGACCTGCTGCAGGAAGTGAAGGTCTACGACAGCAACGTTCCAGTCGAATACGGTGGCTTCAATGGCGGCGTGATCGATGCCATCACCCGTCGCCCGAGCAGAGAACTGCACGGCAAGATCTCCTATGCACTGACCCGCTCGGAGTGGACCCGCTACCACATTACCGAAGCTGATCAGGAGAGCTTCGACCACGCCTCTTCCGAGCAGTACCAGCCGGAGTTCGAGAAGACCACGTTGCGAGGCATGCTCGAGGGCCACCTGACCGACAATTTCGGTGCCATCCTGAGCTTTTCCCAGCGCCGCTCGGTGATCCCGCTCAACCGTTACGAAAATGGTTACAGCAGCCCTAATGCCGACAGCAGCGCGGACCAGACCCGCCAGCTGGACAACTACATGCTCAAGACCTATTGGGACGTCAACGAGCGGTTGACGCTGGAAGGCTCGTTCATCCACGCGCCTCAGGAGAACGTGTTTTTCCGGCAGAATTTTCTCGACTCCGATTTCACCAACACCAATGGCGGCTGGCAGGGCTCGCTGAAGGCCGTCTGGGAAGGTGACCAAGCGCGCTGGACGCACACGCTGGCGCTTACCAACCTGTACAGCTCGCGAGAGGCCGACAGCAAGGACACGGTGTTCTGGTATTACTCCGATGAGAAGAACTGGGGTAACCCCACCGGCAATACAGCCCGCAGCGGTGAGGGCTCGTTCGGCAATCTGGACCAGCGTCAGCGCGGTCTTGATTACACCCTCAAGGGCCAATGGCAGACGTTCGATTTCGCCGGTACCAGCCACGCGTTCACGACAGGCCTTGAGTTGTCGCAAAAGCACGCGGAGTGGGAGCGCGAAGCCACCGGGCAGGGCGTGAGCGGGTTTAGCCGCGACGACGAAACCCGCTGCGTAGGCGACGATCCGTGGTGCTCCGTCAGCCCGTTGCTCAACGGGAAAAGCCGCCAGTGGGCGAACCTGCGTACCCAGTACAACGCAGGCAAGCTGGACCTGACCGAAAACGCTTACGCCGTGTTCATCGACGACCAGATGCAGATAGGCAAGCTCAGCCTGCGCCCGGGCGTGCGCTTCGAAGGCGATGACTACATGCAGCAGAAGACCCTTTCACCGCGCTTTGCCGGTGACTACGACTTCTTTGGCGACCGCAGCACGGTGCTGGTTTTCGGCGCCAACCGCTATTACGGCCGCAACCTGTTCAAGTATCGCCTTGCCGATGGCCGCCAGGGCTTCAACACCACCTATACCCGCAGCAGCCAGACCAGTGAGTGGGTCGGTCGGCAAACGCTGAACACCAACCGTTTTTCAGACATGAACATCCCTTACGATGATGAACTGATGCTCGGCCTGGAACAGCGCTGGCTGAACACTGACTTTCGCCTGAAGTACGTACACCGCAAGGGCAAGGACCAGGTGGTGCGGTCCTCGTCGCGGGTGCTTGGCCTTGATCCCCTTGAGGGCTACCAGGCCATTTACTACACCTACGTGAATGCGGGTGCGAGCGAGAGCGACAACCTGTCCCTGACCGTTACGCCCAATCAGCCATTGCGGGTGCTGGGCAGTGTCACCAGCCTGCAACTGGCACTGGATTGGTCGCGCAGCAAGAATGCCTACAGCACCTATGAAGCTGGCTTCAATGACGCCGAATACGCGGATGGTGATGTGCTCTACGACGGCAAACGCATGGCTTACAGCCAACTCCCGGCCAGCGACTTCAACCGCCCTTGGACCGCGCGCCTGACCACCATTACCGAGATCCCGCGCTGGCACCTGAGCATCAGCAACTTCTTTCGTTACCGGGGTGCGTACGACCAGATCATCGACACCGGCCGCACCGCCGATGTGGACGGCGAGGCCCTGGCCGTTTACGACACCGCTTCGGTGGCTGGCGCACCCACCTGGGACATGCGCGTGAAATGGGAAATGCCCACCGCCCGGGAGCAGGCGCTGTTTGTTGCTGTGGACGTGACCAACGTCACTGACAAGGTCAACTCGATCGTCAGCAACAGCAGCACCGTCCGCACCACGTATGAAGTCGGCCGCCAGTACTGGCTGGAAGTCGGCTACCGCTTCTGACCCCATAAAAAACCGTGGACACCCTGATGAAAAAGCTCATTGCGGGCCTGCTCGGCCCGCTGCTGCTCGGCGCCTGCACCGCGCTACCCGAACCGGACTCGCCATTGCCTTGGGATGCCCAGGTCAGCCAAGGCACCCTGGCCAACGGCCTGCAATACCGGCTGGTGCGCGAGACCGCCCAGCCTGGCCGGCTCGACCTGCGCCTGACGGTCAATGCCGGTTCCATCGACGAAACCGACGACCAGGTGGGCGTCGCGCACATGGTCGAACACTTAGTGTTCCACAGCCGCGCCGGGCAGTCGGGCAACCTGCGCCAGCGCATGACGGCGTTGGGCTGGGTGCAAGGCCGCCACTTCAATGCGGTGACCAACTACGAACGCACCCAGTTCATGCTCAGCCCGCCGGCCGGCGTGCGCCAGGCCCCGCAGGCTCTGCAAGCATTGGCCGACCTGGCGTTCGCCGGCGACTACAGTGCTGCCGACCTTGAGCGCGAACGGCCGATCGTCATCGAGGAGTGGCGGGGCGGCCTGGGTGTGGCCCAGCGCATGAACCAGCAACGCACCGCGTCGCAACGGGTTGGCTCACGTTACCCAGAGCACCGCACCATCGGCAACGAGGCGGCCATCCGCAGTGCCAGCCTGGCCAGCTTGCAGGGCTTTCAGGCGCGCTGGTACCAGGCGCCGAACATGGTGATTTCGGCGGTAGGCGATTTCGAGCCCAAGGCCATGCTGGCGCAGATCGAGCACACCTTCGGCAAGGCCAAAGGTGGTGCCAGCCCGGCTCGCGACTACCGCGACCTGCCGCTGGACAACGCGCTGAAAATCTTCCGCCTGCAAGACCCGCAGTCTGGCAGCAACCAGGTGGCGCTGTTGTTCCGCCTGCATGAACCGGACAGCCGCGGCACCACCCGCGCGGCGCTGCGTGAGCGGTTGATCGACCGCATGGCCTTGGCCGCGCTGCTCGACAGCCTGCGACGCCAGCCGCTGGCGCCCGGGGTGCGCAGCCTGGTGGCACAGAAAACCCTGATCGGCAGCCAGTCGACGGTGCTGGGTATCGCTGCCGGCGTCGAAGGCCAGCAGCACGAACAGGCGCTGCGCCAGCTGCTGACCGAGATCGAGCGCCTGCGTCAGCATGGCTTCAGCGAGCAGGACTACCAAAAACAGCAAGCCCATATTCGCGCCTTGGGCGACAAGACCTTGGCCAACCGCGCGCCACGTACGTTCGAGCAGTGGGTCGAACAGCTCAACAACGCCACCGCGGCAGAAGGCAGCGTGGTCGAGCGTCATGCTGCTGCCCGTCGCTACCTGCAGGTGCTGCCAGGCATCGAGCGGGAAGACCTCAATCACAGGCTGCGGCGTTGGCTTGGCAGTGCCGATCGCGTGTTGCAGTTCAGCGTGCCTGGGCAGTCGCAGGTCGAGTTGCCAAGCGTGGCAGCGGTCGAGGCACTGCGGTTGGAGATTGCCAGCCAGACGCTTTCGCCACCTGTTCAGCAGTCAGCTGAAACCCCGAGCGTAGCCAGTTACAAGCCCGATGCACCGGGCACCGCAGGGCACATTGTCGACCGCAAGGCATTCCCTGCTGAGCACGTCGAACACTGGCGCTTGGGTAACGGCGACCGGCTGGTATGGCTGCGCCGTAACGGCCCAGAGGGCAAGTGGCTGTTACAAGCGGACTCGTCCGCCGGCTACCGCCTCGCCGATGCGCCTGCCTGGCGCTTACAGATGGCTGCCCAACTGGCCGTGCGCAGCGGGCCGGACGGTGCGCAGGCGTGGCGCCAGGCGCAAGGTGCCACCGTCAACCTTGAGCATCAGCCACAGCGCCTGCAGTTGAACCTCAGCACCCGCCCCGAGCAACTTCCGGCCTTGCTGCAGAGCTACCGGCTGAGCCAACAGGCGAGCATCGACGCCACGTTGTTCGACGAGGCGCGCAGCGATCTGCAGCAGCGCCTGCGCAGTCGTCCCGAAGATGTGCGTGCGCGCCAGGAGCGCGAGCAGCGCGTACTCAAGTACGGAGCCGATCATTGGCGAACCCCTGACCAGGCTGCGCTGCAACAGCTCGATCGCAAGCAGTTGCAGGCGGACTGGCAGCGCCTTGCCGGGGCGCCGGTGACTTACTACCTGATGGCCGATGTGCCCGCAGAACAGCTCGAACCGCTGGTGCGCGGCTACCTGGCCAACCTGCCGCGCGGCGTCTCGCCAAACCCGCAAGCCGCGTTGCAGCAACCCGGCCAGCGCCGCAGCGACCTGGCGATCGCGCTCGAGCCCCGCGCTGTGCTGCAGGCCAGCAGCTACCAGCCGCACGCCTGGCAACCGCAGGCCGCCATGCGCGTCGCACTGCTGCGTGAGCTGGCCAACCAGCAGCTCAAACAGCAACTGCGTGGCGAGGCCTCGGGGGTTTATCGCCTGAGCTTCGATGCCCAGCTCGACCCCGATTCGCAGCGCATCGAAAGCTCCCTGAGTTTTACCTGCGACCCGGCGCGTGTGGATGAGTTATGGGCACTGGCGCAGCAGACCCTGGCCGAGCTGAAGGTGGATGAGCAGTGGCTGTTGGCCGAGCGTCGCGAGCTGGTGCGCCAGGAGGCCAAACGCCGCGAAGACCCGCAAACCCAATTCAAGCGCTTGATCCTCAGTGAGCGCCACTGGCAGGACCCTCGCTACCTGAGCGAACAGGCGAGGCTGCCCGAGGCACTGACCGTGCCGGCCATGCAGCAACTGGCGCGGCAGTTGTTCCCCGTCGCCAACCAGGTGCAGCTGCGCCTGCTGCCATCGGCTGCCGCGCTGGAGCAGGCGTTGTGAATACCCTGCGCAGGTTCTACCGCCTGAGCCGGCCATTCTGGCAAGCCCGCCAGCAGTGGCTTGCCTGGCTGATGCTGGCGACGATCATCGGGCTTGGCCTGTTGATCGTGCAGATCAACGTGTTGATCAACAGCTGGAGTAAAACCTTCTACGACACGCTGGCGTCTTTCGACACCGCGGGGCTGTACGCGCTGGCCGGTGAGTACGCGCTCTATCTTGGGCTCTACGTGCTGATTTTTGTCGCCCTCGACTACCTGCGCAAAGGGCTGGTACTGCGCTGGCGCCAAGCGATGACCGGGCGTTTGATCGATGCTTGGCTGGGCGACCAGGCGTTCTACCGCCTGGGGCTCAGCGGCGAACCCGACAACCCGGACCAGCGCATCGCCCAGGACGTCGACCTGATGGTGGACCTGAGCATCGAGCTGGTGGCCTCGCTGGTGGTCAATCTGGCCCAGGTCGGCGCGTTCGTGGTGATCCTGTGGAACCTGTCCGGGGTGCAGACCTTCCACCTGTTCGGCGAACCCTTCACCGTGCATGGCTACCTGCTGTGGATCGTGCTGGCCTACACCTTGATCGGCAGTGTCCTGACCCACCTGATCGGCAAACCCTTGCACGCGCTCAACTATGCGCGTGAGCAACGGGAGGCGGACTTTCGCGCGGGCCTGCTGCGCAAGCGCGACCACGCCGAGCAAATTGCCCTGTACCGAGGCGAGACGGTCGAGCGCCAGCACTTGGCACAGCGCTTCCAGGCGATTGCCGAGAACTGGCGACAACTCATGGGCCGTGAGCGTGACCTAAGCCTGTTCACGGTCGCCTACCAGCGCTTCAGCCTGATCGTGCCGGTATTCGCGGCGCTGCCCGCGTTCATGGCCAAGACCATCACCTTGGGTGGCCTGATGCAGATTCGCAGCGCGTTCAATGCCGTGCACGACTCGCTCAGCTGGTTCATCAAGCTGTACCACAAGCTGGTGCGCTGGAGCGCGGCGCTGGAGCGGCTCGACCAGTTCGAGCAGGCCATCGCCGCCAGCCGCCAGCAGGTGATCAAGGCGCCGCAGGGCCATTGCCTGTGCTTGCAAGGGCTGACGGTATGCCGGCCCGACGGCAGTCATTTGCTCCGCGGCCTCAAGCTGCGCGTCGGCCAGGGGCAGTGGGTACGGCTGGCCGGGCACAGCGGGTTGGGCAAGTCGACCTTGCTGCGCACCTTGCAGGGGCTGTGGCCCCATTGCACGGGTGATTGGCAATTGCCGCCGGGGCGCAGCCTGTTGTTGCCGCAGCAGCCGTATCTGCCGCAGATGAGCTTGCGTGGCTTGCTGGCTTATCCACAGGTGCGGTCGATAGACGATGTGCAGTTGGTCGATGTGCTGGGCAAGGTGGGGCTGGGCGGGTTGATTGGGCAACTGGACAGGCAGGTGGAGTGGGAGCGGGTGCTTTCTGGCGGCGAGCAGCAGCGGGTGAGCCTGGCGCGGGCCCTGTTGTACCGGCCGGATACGTTGTACCTGGATGAGGCGACCAGTCAGCTGGATATCGGCAGTGCGCAGCGTTTGCTGGGGATGCTCAAGCGGGAGTTGCCGGGGTGTACCGTGGTGGCAGTAACCCACCAGGAAGGGCTGGCGGGGGTGTTTGGGAAAACGCTGGAGCTAGAGCCTGTGTGAACGTGCACCGACCTCTTCGCGGGTGAACCCGCTCCCACAGGGGGCTCACAGCCTTTGCAGGCTCTGCTGAACCTGGGCTCACAGCCTTTGCAGGCTCTGCTGAACCTGGGCTCACAGCCTTTGCAGGCTCTGCTGAACCTGGGCTCACAGCCTTTGCAGGCTCTGCTGAACCTGGGCTCACAGCCTTTGCAGGCTCTGCTG
>NZ_JAPFCE010000169.1:0-470 GCF_026240895.1 Pseudomonas sp. DCB_AW | reverse complement strand
GAGAGTTTGGTCTCATTGGCACAGAATTGTGAGGTTAGAGAGGCGTGCAGGGAGGTTTTTGTACACCCAGACAGTGGAGTACTACCACTGTGTATCTTTTGCACAGTAATAAAGAGCAGTATCCTCGGCCCGCAGGCTGTTCATCTGCAGGTACAGGCTGTTCTTGGCGTTGTCCCGGCTGCAGGTGAACCGGCCCTTCACGCTGTCGGCGTAGCCGATGCTGCCGCTGTTCCAGCTGATGCCGCACACCCATTCCAGTCCCTTGCCAGGGGCCTGGCGGACCCAGTGCATGGCGTAGTCGTCAAAGGTGAAGCCGCTGGCGGCGCAGCTCAGTCTCAGGCTTCGACCGGGCTGCACCAGGCCTCCGCCGCTTTCCACCAGCTGCACTTCACACTGGACACCTTTTAAAATAGCCACAAGAAAAAGCCAGCTCAGCCCAAACTCCATGGTGGCGGCGGTACCAAACTCTC